>JAEZQV010000459.1 GCA_023441125.1 Bacillota bacterium | reverse complement strand
CGGTCATACTGGCCCGCCCCTGAGCAATGTCTTCAGCCAAAGCCTTGCAATTGGGCGAACCGCACGAGCCGCAGTCAAGGCCGGGTAGATTCTTTAAAGTGACATCCATCATTTCAATTTTGGACATGGCCTTAGTAATGTCCGCATCCAGCCGTAATGCCGGTTTAGGTTCAATGGCCTTCCGTCCGGCTACCCCCAGCTCGAACTCGGAATAATCGGTGCGCGGGAATCTGCCCAGCATGGGATCCAGTATCTTTTTCTTTTCAATCCGCTGTTTCATACGATGTTCAGCCACATAACGGTTTTCAACCGTCAGCGCCCCGCCGATACAGCCGCCGGCACAGGCCAATACTTCGATATAGTCGACATCTTTCAGTTTGCCCAAGGCAACCTGTTCCAGCACATTTATGACATGATGGATATCATGCACCACCAGGATATTGGAAACACCGACGGCCGAGGTCTCTCCCCCCGGTACCGCCCAGCCAACGCCTACCCAGGAAGCCTGCCGGCGGGCATCCTGTATATCGGCAGTTACCACTCTAAACAGGTCAGGAAAAATCTTGCTAATGGCAATGGCGCCGGTAATACTGGATTTTTCTGTGCCCAGCGGTTGGTTGACGGCAGTCATTTTTGCCGGACAGGGTGTAATAAACCAGATACCGATTTCCTCAGGGGCAAAACCGTACAGGTTCTCGGCTTCTGCTCTGGCCAGCCTGGCTGCCACTTCAACCGGAGCGTCAAAAGGTACCAAATGATCAATAAGTTCGGGAAACTTGACCTGAATCAGCCTGACAACCGCGGGACAGGCGGAAGAGATGGCCGGACGCACAATATTGGGGCGCTTAAGATAGTCTCTTATCGCCAAGGAAACAATTTCCGCGCCGTGTGCTACTTCAAATACTTCGTCAAATCCCAGTTTCAGCAATCCCGATAAAATTGCCCGGACCGGGATATCTACATTGAACTGTCCATAGAGTGATGGTGCCGGTAATGCAATATTATGTTTATATTTTTTCAGGTCGTCCAGTTCATCGGTTACAGCCGTTTTCGCATGCCCTGGACAGTGGCGGATACATTCACCGCAGTCAATACAGCGTGAAGATGTAATTTGCGCCTTGCCGCCCCGAATCCGGATTGCCTCAGTCGGGCACCGTTTCGTACAATTCACGCACCCCTGACAGCGCTCCGGTATAAGTCGCACCGAGTGATACCGTTCTTCCATCACTTTCACCACTCAATCTATAACGTCTATATCACACTTTAGGGCTAGTGGTAAATGGTCATACTAAGTTTAGTGCCAACACCAGCCTCGGTCTTAATGTCAAATTGATCAGTACAACGCACCATATTAGGCAAGCCCATACCGGCTCCGAACCCCATCTCACGGATGTGGTCGGGCGCGGTTGAATACCCCTCCTGCATGGCAAGTTCAAGGTTAGGAATCCCCGGGCCCTTATCATCGACGCATATTTCAGTTCGGTCCGGATAAATTCCCGCTCTGAGAATGCCGCTGTAGGCGTGAATGATTACATTCATTTCCGCTTCGTAAGTGCTTATGGCAATACGCCGGATTATGTCCGGGCGTACTCCGAGCTGCTGCAGCGTACGCTTAATTCTGCTTGAGGCTTCACCTGCGCTGTTAAAATTTGCGCCTTCCAAAACAAACTCCAGAGTTAATCCTTGATCTGACAGCAAAGAGTTTCCCCCTTCGGCGTGCACCCCGCCAACCCGTCTTTGTATAATATACCACAAGCTTCGTACATCTGCCGTCCGGTTAAAAGCAGAGGTATGCCCATATCTTTGGCCATTTCGATTACCTCTGGTCCGGGACGTTTACCTCGCACAAACATGATGCCAGCCAGATCGCTCATTTCCGCAGTACGGATCACCTGAATATTAGTCAGACCAGTTAATAAAAGTGCCTGCTCGCTCGTAAAAGCCAGCACATCGCTCATGAGATCAGAACCACACGCGCTTTTCACTTCCCGATCAAGCCATTCAATTCCGGAGAGTACCTCGGCATCCAACAGGCTTTTGATATAGACCAGCTTCAAAGCGGCACCTCCATCAAACAGATTAAAAGTTTGTGCGAAATTTCACAAAATTACATACAAAAAATTAAAGGGGACGCTCCCCTTATCTTAAGCAAGAATGCTCTAATATTTCTGATATATTCGCGTTACTTGCCATAAATCCTGCTTGCTAATTGTAAATAAATTTAAGATTTTACCAAAAATTACATAACATCCGGAAACTCTCGTTTTTGCTTTAGAAAAGCCTGCGTATACCACCAGGGCTGGCAACCATACGCAGGCTTATTACATAATTAGTTATAATTGTGATTGATCTGCCATACAACAATAACGATCGCATTCAGAAGCCAGAACAGCATGGACATTTGCACATTGAACATAATATAATCGGTGAGCCCGCTGACCGCCAAGCCCAGAATGGCCGCCACAATACCGAGCATAACCCCGGCCACCCGGCGATTTTTCGTCCGCCCCAATACATCCATAGCCTTCCTGGTATGTCCATAAATAATACATAAAAAAACCAGCAGGCCGGGAATGCCGATTTCAGCGGCAATATGCAGATACATATTGTGAGCATGTACGATGGTGGCGGCAGGATTGTTCAGGAAAAAATCATAATCCGGATATACCAGCCAGTATGCTCCCCAGCCTATTCCCAGCAAAGGCTTATCCATGATCATGGCGATTGTGCTTTCCCATAACGCCAGCCGCAGTGTCGAGGAAGTATCGGTCGGATTAACGATGGATACCAGCCGTTCCATCACCGCATCCTGACAAAACAGCACCACTAACGGAATTAGTAGCAAGAACCACAATACCTTGCGGTTATACAAACGCGCGCACAGCGCCATAACGGCGACAATGCTGAGCCATGCTCCCCGGCAATAGGTAAGTACCAGGCACGTTCCCAGCACGGCCACCAGCGCCAAAGACAGCAGCTTGCCTTGCATGGTTTCGGCATATAGGCCAAGGCCAACCGCCAGCGACATTACCACTACCAAAAATCCGGCCAGCAAATTAGGATTTTTCAAAGTGGAAAACACCCGAACTTTAAGCTCGGGGAACTGTTCGCCGTCAACCCATTGAAAAGCGGATATATCCACCCCATGAATATACTGGTAAAAGCCATATAAAGTCACAAATACGGCTGAAGCCAGGATAGACCAGACTAAACGCCGCACCTGAGAGAACGACGACAAATTATTAATTACCAGGTAGTACGTCAATATGTAGCGGCCCATTAAATGATAGTAATTGTAAAAGCTAAAATCCCTGTCAGGCGAGCCGGTAATGGATGCCGCCGACAAGATAACCAAAAGTGCGATAATTTCATCAAACGGGGTACGTTTAAACAGGAGTTTTTTGGCCATAACCATTTTGCCGGCCCATAGTAGAGTCCCTATTCCCAGAAAAAATGTTGCAGCATCCAATGAAAGCGGTAAAAAAAAGGCCACCGCTAAAATGCAGTGCTCGGTTAGATAGTCAAGTCGGTACTGGGTCTGGCTGTTAAACGAATATGCAATATGCACGGTTTCACCTACGGTTTAAAATTTTACTGGTTGCGGTTATTGATAGTGTATTGAAATATTACGTTTTAATGACAGGCATTCAGAAAAAAACAAAAATATTACTGGCGCTTGCATTATACCCCAAGCGCCAGTATTTATTATATACAATTATGGTTGTTTTGTCTACTTATTCAGGATAATCTGCCGGGCTTCGCCAATTAAATATAAAGATCCGGCCACACAGACGACACCGTCGGCCCCGGCCAGCGCCTTAGCCCGTTCAATACCGCTCTCAATTGAAGCAGCAGCTTCCACATGACGCGCCTGTATTTCCCGGGCGATTTCCTCCGGCGTCGCGGCCCGGTAGGATAAGGGCTGAACAGTAACTACCGTATCCGACGCGCGGATAAGTTCGCGGATAATGCCTGACACATCTTTGTCGCGCAAAATTCCCAAGGCGAAAGTAATGTCTTGGCCGGCAAATACCTGATCGAGGTTTTGGCGGAGAACCCGGGCACCATCCGGGTTATGGGCGCCGTCAATAATAATAACCGGCTGGCCCGGGACTATTTCAAAACGGCCCGGCCAGCGTACCTCCGCCAGCGCTTGTTGAATTGACTCCTTAGTTATCCGGGAATCTTTGCTGCCGAGAACCAGGGCGGTAGTTACGGCGACTGCACTATTTTCCAACTGATGAAAACCGATGAGATTCAGCGCTGCTTCTACCTGGCCGAAGGTACCAGCCTGCACGGCAATTTGCTGCTTGCCATTCACAAGACCTTTAAACTGGCTGGAAAAATGCTCATCCTTGGCATAGAACCGGGAACCTTTGCTGGCAGCCGTTTGCTTGATGATAGCCAGCGCCTCACCCTGGGCAGCCGTCACAACCGGCACGCCAGCTTTGATTATACCGGCTTTATGGTAAGCTATGTCGGCAATGGTGGGACCGCAGCGATCCGTGTGCTCCAAGGTAACATTGGTAATAACCGATATTTCCGGAATGATTACATTGGTTGAATCCAATAGTCCGCCTAAGCCCACTTCAATTACAGCATATTCGACCCCGGCAGCAGCAAAATAATAGAAAGCGGCGGCAGTAATCACTTCAAATTCCGTCGGTTGTTCGAAGCCGTCAGCCAGCATTTGCTCGACAAACTTGCTGGTATACTCAATGGCCTGAGCAAAGGCCTCTTTGGTAATCTCCTGACCATTTACGATCATGCGTTCAGGATAATCAACAAGATGGGGTGAGGTATACATGCCGGTTTTTATGCCGCTGGCTGTTAAAATGGCTGCCACCATGGCGGTTGTTGAGCCTTTGCCGTTCGTACCGGTCACATGCACGGTTTTGAAACGGCGTTCCGGATGTTGCATAAGCTCAAGCAGCCGTTCAATCCGGGCCATACCCAGATTGATACCGAATTTACTCAAATTCTCCAGGTACGCTAACGTTTGTTCATAAGTCATATACTGCACCTCCGTTTTTTTATTATAAGTTTGCTAAATATGCCAGCCGCTCTTTTATGGCGGTCTGCTTCTCGCAGTATTCGGCTTGTTTGGCCTGTTCCTTGGCAATAACTTCAGCAGGCGCTTTAGCGGTAAAACCCGGATTATTCAGTTTGCCGTCAATCCGGGCCAGTTCTTTGTCCAGAGTGTCCAGTTCTTTATTCAGGCGGGCGGTCTCTTTTTCCACATCAATCAGCCCTTTGAGCGGCAAGTATATTTCCACACCGCTGGCGACCGCGGTCATTGCGTTCTCAGGGGTAGCTGCCGTACTGTCAAGTATGGTCACCGGTTCAGCCGCCGCCAACGTTCTTATATAACTGCAATTGGCCTCCAGCTGCTCTTTCAGTTCGGCAACGGCAATCTTCAACATGACTTCACTCTTCCTGCCTGGCGGTACATTGACCTCAGCCCGCATATTGCGCACCGCTTTGATAACTTCCATAATAACACTCATAAGCTGCTCATCCTGGGGGCTGGATAAGCTATCATCCTCTTCAGGCCAACCGGCGGTCATAATGCTTAGTCCCTGGTGCGGCAGACTCTGCCAGATAGCTTCGGTAATAAACGGCATGAAGGGATGCAGCAATTTCAGCGTGTTGCTTAAGACATGCTGCAGGACATACTGCGCTACCTTGCGGCTGGCATGATCATCCTTATTGTAAAGACGTCCCTTGGCCAGTTCAATATACCAGTCACAAAACTCATCCCAGATGAATTCATACACCATCCGGGCCGCTTCTCCCAGCTCAAACCGTTCCAGGTTGCGGGTAACATCGGCCACCGTCTGATTATAGCGGCTCAAAATCCAGCGGTCAGCAAGGGTAAACGCTTTGCTATCCGGCACAAACCCGGCTGCGAAACCCTCCAGATTCATCAGCACAAACCGGGATGCATTCCAAATCTTGTTGGCAAAATTCCGGCTGGATTCTACTCTTTCCCAGTAAAACCGCATATCATTCCCCGGCGTGTTACCGGTCACCAGCATGAACCGCAGTGTATCGGCCCCATACTTTTCGATAACTTCCAGAGGATCGATACCATTGCCCAGGGACTTGCTCATTTTCCGACCTTGGCTGTCCCGCACCAAACCATGAATAAACACATGCCGGAAAGGGATTTCTTCCTGGAACTTCAAACCCATCATAATCATCCGGGCCACCCAGAAGAAAATAATATCATAGCCGGTTACCAGCACACTGGTGGGATAATACTGTTTTAACTCGGCTGTTTCCTCCGGCCAGCCCATGGTTGAAAATGGCCAGAGTCCGGAACTAAACCAAGTATCGAGAACATCCGGATCCTGTTCCACCGGGCCGCCGCATTTAGGACAAACCGTGATATCGGCGCGTGATACGGTAACTTCGCCGCACTGGCAATACCAGGCCGGAATACGGTGACCCCACCAGATTTGCCGGGAGATGCACCAGTCCCGGATATTATCCAGCCAATTCGTGTAAATCTTGGTGAAGCGTTCCGGCACAAATTGAATACGGCCGGCGGCAACCGCTGCAATAGCCGGTTTGGCTAACGGTTCCATTTTGACAAACCACTGTTTGGACACCAGGGGCTCAACCGTGGTGCTGCAGCGCTGGCAATGCCCCACAGCATGATTATGTTCGTCAATTTTAACAAGATAGCCTTGCTCTTTGAGGTCACCAACCAGAACTTTGCGGCATTCATAGCGATCCAGGCCGGCGTATTTGCCGGTATCGGCCGCCATAGTCCCATCGGGATTCATAATAACAAGCTGAGCAAGCTTATGACGCAAACCCATTTCAAAGTCGTTGGGGTCATGAGCCGGCGTTACTTTAACAGCCCCGGTTCCAAACGACGGATCAACATATTCATCGGCCACAATCGGCAAACGCCGCCCCACTAACGGCAGAATCAGGTATTTGCCAAGCAGATGCTTGTAGCGGGCATCCTCCGGATGCACAGCCACGCCGCTGTCACCCAGGATCGTTTCCGGCCGGGTAGTGGCAACCGTAACATATTCATCCTCGGTCCCTTCAACCGGGTACCGGACATGAAACAAATTGCCGGGTTTCTCTTCATGTTCCACCTCAATGTCGCTAAGCGCCGTATTGCAGCGCGGACACCAGTTGGTAATACGCTTGCCCTGATAAATAAGTCCTTGCTCATACAAACTGACGAATACTTCCCTCACTGCCTGCGAGCAGCCGTCGTCCATAGTAAACCGCTCCCGCTGCCAATCGCAGGAAGCGCCCAGACGCTTCAACTGGTTGATAATCCGGCCGCCATATTGAGCCTTCCAGTCCCATACCCTGTCGATAAACGTCTCACGGCCAAGATCATAGCGGGTCTTGCCTTCCTGCGCCAATACTTCTTCCACTTTAATTTGTGTAGCTATGCCGGCGTGGTCGGTCCCGGGCATCCAGAGGGTGTCATAGCCTTGTAAGCGTTTAAACCGGATAAGAATGTCCTGCAAGGTATTGTCAAGGGCATGCCCCATGTGCAACTGCCCGGTAACATTCGGCGGCGGAATGACAATGCTAAACGGCTGTTTAGCCTGCTCGACCCTGGCATGAAAAAGATTGTTGTCCTCCCAGAATTTATACCATTTGGCTTCAACCGCCTGCGGGTCATATACTGTTGAAATGTTGCTGGTCTGCTCTTGTTCCATAGCTCCTCCTCATTATACTCAATAGAATATAAAGCCCTTTCGTCCACATAAGGACGAAAGGGCTTAACTTCCGCGGTACCACCTTGATTTCCGGCCTAAGCAGGCCAGACACTCATACTGCCGTAACGGAGGCAAATCCGGCCACACCTACTTAAGATTCAGCGGGGCGGCTCCTGGATGACCTTCCGCATACGCTCTGAGAAGCCTTCCAGCCTTGGACTCCCTCTCTGCACAGATACGCCAGCGTACTTTTCCAATCTTCGCCGTTATCGTATATAATTGGTGGCTTCATTATACCTAGCGCCAAAGGTTATGTCAAGATTTGCGGCTGCGGCCGTGCCTTAACAAATAGCCTTCCGCCTTAGCCAGATCGTCCACCGTATTTACATTTAGGAAATATTGTTCAGCCAGCTTCAGCGCCTGCATTTCCGCCTGACTGATATAAGTAACGTTTACAGCTGTAAAGAACGATTGCACCTGGCGCTGGTCGGCATAAAGCCGCGCCTCAATGGCCGGCAGGCAGCGCTTGGAATAGATGGCATGCAAAGGCTCTACACATTCTTCATGGCGGGGAATCAGAATATCTTCCTGGCTTAAGCGGTTCAGCATATAACGGACAAATGTATCGTCAACAAACGGCATATCACAGGTAAAGACAAATATGTAAGGCGTGGGCGCACTCATTAAGCCAGCGTGGATTCCCCCCAGCGGACCTTTATCTTTAATAATATCCCCGATCATAGCACAACCTAAATAAGCGTAATCTTCCGGCTGATTGGTAATAATAACCGGTTTGGCAGTAAAAATTCCGGTTACCTTTTCCACGATAATTTCGATTAACGCTTGCTCACCCAACTGTACAAAAGCCTTGTTTCTTCCCATACGCCGGCTTTTTCCGCCCGCCAGAATACAGGGAGTAATACGGGTTTGCCAGCCGGGATTCTCTTTACATTCCTGCAATCCAACCAGGCTCCATCCTCATGAAGTAGACATTAGGATTAATTATACTCCACGCCAGCAATTACGTCAAGATTCTGTCAATTCACACACCTTGCTCAATATACCAATGGCAGCGCTATTAAATACTCCCCCGCGCGCCAATTCACATCTTCAGTCTCTGCCTGCCTAATCCACCCGCGCGCATTTCGGCGCAATATTCTTGCCATTCAGAATAATGCGTTAGCGATTATACCTGCCGTTTTTTACAATATATTTAGCAGGCTGCCAGGCTTATTCGCCTGGTAAGCATTGAAAAAAGGAGGGTAACGGTAAGGCTACGTCGAATTTGTTAAGGAGGAGAGACAATGAGTAATTATTGTACCCCTAAGGAGATTACCCAAAACACGTTAGATATCGGCTGTGTAAAATCCAGCATGGATATCACCAAGATGCTGTTATTGGGAGTGCTGGCTGGTGCTTATATTGCTTTCGGCGCAGAAGGGTCCACATTGGCTACGCACGACATTCCCCTCGTTGGTTTAGGCCGTGTCTTGAGCGGCGCTATCTTTGCCACCGGACTGATGATGGTAATCATCTGCGGCGCTGAACTGTTCACCGGCAACGTATTAATTACCATTGGTGTTTTGGAAAAACGCGTCAGCGTGGCAGCAATGCTGCAAAACTGGTTCTGGGTATACTGTGGTAATCTCGTCGGCTCACTGCTTATCGCTTATTTTATGTATGCGTCGAATTTGTGGTCGCTAAATAATTCCCTCCATGGCGCCTACGTTATTAAAATCGCGCTGGGTAAGGTCAGCCTGACATTTTATGAAGCTTTTATCCGGGGTATTATGTGTAACTGGCTGGTATGCCTGGCGGTTTGGATGGCTTATTCAGCCAAAGACATTGTCGGCAAGGTATGGGGCATTTTCTTTCCTATTATGCTGTTTGTCACCAGCAACTTTGAGCATAGTATCGCGAATATGTATTATCTGTCTGCCGGGTTACTTGCCAAATCAGTACCTGCGCTGGCTGAAGCCAGCCATTTGGGAGCAAAACTGGATGCTTTAAATCTTGAAGCAGTGATTGTCGGCAACTTGCTGCCTGTTACCCTCGGTAATATTGTTGGTGGAGCATTGTTTGTAGGCTCTTACTACTGGTTCTGCTATTTACGCAATGCCACTGCCGCTAAAACTACGGCAGCGCAACAAAACGCTGTCAGCGGCAAATAACTCTGGCCTGAGAAAAATCAATGCGCCGAAAGAACAGAATTAAACTCAGCCAGACTGCCAGTCAGCGCAATTCCAACCAGCCGGGCAGCAACCAGTACGGTTACGACTGCAGTAAGAAATCACAATATTTTGCTAGTGGAAATTTCGTAATTATTCAGAACCCACAAAAGTCTCAACAACAACACTATCATACTACTATAAGGAGTGTGAATCCAGAAAATGATCAGACTAACCATTGACGGGCAAATCATTGAGGCCTCTGAAGGAAGTACGGTTCTGGCAGCAGCCCGCGCCGCAGGCATAAGTATTCCTACTTTATGTCATCTTGCAGATCTAACCCCCGAAGGCGCCTGCCGGGTCTGCGTTGTGGAAGTGGAAGGCGCCAGAGGCTTGGTTACCGCTTGTACGTATCCGGCAACGGACGGCTTGGTGGTCCGCACTAACTCGGCGGTCATCCGCGAAGCCCGTAAAAGTGTGGTCGAACTCTTGCTGGCCAATCATCCGCAGGATTGCCTTTCCTGTCAGCGTAACCTCGATTGCGAATTGCAATCGCTGGCCAGCACGCTTGGCGTGCGTGAGATCCGGTTCCAGGGCGCGCAGCGCAAATACGCCATCGACGACAGCAATCCGTTCATTATCCGCGACAACAACAAATGCATCTTATGCGGGCGTTGTGTCCGGGTTTGCCGCGAAATTCAATGCTGCGACACGCTCGAATGGACAAACCGCGGCTTTGATACCAAGGTCGCACCGGCTTTTGATGAAGCAATGGCGGATTCATCCAGTTGCCTGTTCTGCGGAACCTGCGTATCGGCCTGCCCGGTCGGCGCCTTAACCGAAAAACCGATGCAGCAGGCCGGCCGGCCTGATAAAAAAGTCAAGACAACCTGCCCCTTCTGCGGTGTAGGCTGTAATTTTGACCTGAATGTCAAGGACGACACCGTAATTGGCGTTACCTCTAATTTAACCAGTCCGGTGAATGGCCGTCTCACTTGCGTCAAAGGCCGCTTTGGCATTGACTATATTCACAGCCCGGAACGGCTTACTACCCCGCTGATAAAAAAAGACGGCAAATTTGTGGAAGCTAGCTGGGATGAAGCGCTGGATTTAATTGCCGGCAAATTTGGCGCAATAAAGTCGGCTTACGGCAGTGATGCTTTTGCCGCCCTTAGTTCAGCCCGTTGCGTTAACGAAGATAACTATCTGATGCAAAAATTTATGCGCGCAGTGATTGGCACCAACAATATCGATCACTGCGCCCGTACCTGACACGCTCCCACTGTAGCCGGTCTGGCTACTTCATTCGGTTCCGGAGCAATGACCAATTCCATTAACGAAATTCCTCACAGTAAGGTTCTGTTTGTTATTGGGGCTAACCCGACGGAAGCGCACCCGGTTATCGGGGCAAAAATGCGCCAGGCTCTCCGTAATGGTGCCAAACTTGTGGTGGCCGATCCGCGGAAAACCGAACTGGCCGGCAAAGCCCATGTGTGGCTGCGCCTGAAGCCGGGTACCGACATTGCCTTGATTAACGGTCTTATGCATATCATTCTCAAGTCCGGCTGGCATGACCAAAGCTTTATTGCTGAATGCACCAGCGGCTTTGAACAAGTTGCCGAAGTTGTGGAAAAATATACTCCTGACTATGTCGAAAACATTACCGGCGTACCACAGCACCTGCTGCACGAGGCAGCAAAAATTTACGGTACTGCTGAACGGGCTCAGATTTTTTACACGTTGGGAATAACCGAACATGTATGCGGTACAGATAATGTTATGAGTTTAGCCAATCTTACTTTAATGACGGGTAATATCGGCAAACCCAATGCCGGTCTGAATCCGATGCGCGGGCAAAACAACGTGCAGGGAGCCTGCGATATGGGGGCCTTGCCCAATGTGTATCCGGGCTACCAAAAAGTCGATTTCCCGATGGTTCAAGATAAATTTGAACAGGCCTGGGGCGTAAAACTGTCAGGCAAAGTGGGACTTATGATCCCTGACATGTTTGACAAGGCTATTAGCGGTGAATTGAAGGCCATGTATATCATGGGCGAAGATCCGGTACTGACGGACGGAGACGCCAATCATGTACGCAAAGCCCTCAAACATCTTGATTTCCTTGTCGTCCAGAATCTGTTCCTGACCGAAACCGCCAAGTTGGCGGACGTCGTTTTACCGGGAGCCTCCTTTGCCGAAAAAGACGGCACCTTTACCAACACCGAACGGCGGGTCCAACGGGTGCGCCAAGCCATAAACCCGGTTGGCAACAGCCGTGCCGACTGGCGCATTATAACGGAACTCGCCAACAAAATGGGCTACCCGCTGGCCTATAATCATCCCAGTGAAATTATGGATGAAATAGCTTCCCTCAGTCCGATTTATGCGGGAGTTTCCTTTGACCGTATTGACGAAAGCGGCCTGCAGTGGCCGGTTCCGGATAAAAATCATCCCGGTACCCAGTATTTGCATGACAAAGGCAAATTCACCTGCGGTATTGCCCGCTTCATGCCGATTGAACATCAGCCGCCGGGCGAAGAGGCGGATACCGAATACCCGTTCACGCTGAGTACCGGCCGGATACTCTATCATTACAACATTACTACTCCCGGCTACTCGCAAACGCTCACCTCTTTCCGCTCCGAAGAACAGGCTATGCTGCACCCTGCTGACGCCAAACGCCTTAATATTCGGGATCAGGAAATTATCAGCGTATCTTCCCGCCGCGGCAAAGTTCAAACCAAAGCCTGGATTACCGACCGTGTCCCGCCGGGAGTCATCTGGATGTCCTTCCACTATCTTGCCACCCCGACCAATGAACTCACCAGCAGCAACCTCGATAAAACAACTAAAACCTACGAGTATAAAGTATGTGCCGTTAAAGTCGAAAAGCTTGCGGCCGCGCAGTAAATAATCTGTAAAGAAAGCTGTAGCACAGGTGTTGTGTTACAGCTTTCTTTTATGATTTGAAATACTAAATTATTAATTAGTTATGCATTTCTGACAGAGCTGGCGCGTTTTTCTTTAATACTTGCTTTAATGTTTTCCGGCAATATCACCGACAATGCCTTGGTCGGACATTTTTTAACACACTGCGGCCCATCCGGCACATCAATACACAGATCGCATTTATAAGCCGTCTTTTGACAGGGGTTTTCTTCCACTCTTGTTAAATATACGGCACCGATCGGACAGGCCATAATACAGTTTTTACAGCCAACACATTTATTGGCTAATACATAAATTGTCTGGTCGCGCTGGACAATGGCCTTTTCCGGGCAGGCCTCGGCACACGGCGCATCCTCGCATTGGCGGCATTGCACCGGAACGCTGATATCCTCTGTTTTGACCACCGTCAGGCGGGGTACGAAGGGTACATTTTTAATTTCCTCCGTCC
>JAEZQV010000035.1 GCA_023441125.1 Bacillota bacterium | reverse complement strand
GTTCCCGGTTGAGCATATATCCGGGCTCGGCCATTTCCCGCTCACGCCGTTGTCCGTCCGGCAAATAGACTTTCATTGATCTAATTCTGCGGGCAGTGTGCCGCGGCTCTATAGTAACAACTTTGGCCAACTTGGCCGGAACAAATTCCGCGCACTGTACCGGCGAGCCAATCCTCGCTTTCTGCTCCAGCAATAAGACACTGGCACCGGCCTCGGCCGCTACCCGGGCAGCCGAACTCCCCGCAGGCCCGGCGCCAACAACAATGAGATCGTAACTTATGCTGAAAATATCCATCACTATTCAGTTCTCCTTACTGCTCGTATCGTGCCGGGTTCCCCGGCACACCTTACCGGGCAACCTGCTTTTCTACACCAATTGTTATTAAGCCGCCTACCCGAATTCCCGGTAAGTCCTTTGGTTTTACCAACAGCACAACGCAACTATCCGTATGGGTAGTTGCGCCATGCTGCTAACGGCCGATTCAGTTTTTGCTTATACGTTCGTCCTGCTGATGATTGGCCTCAATCTGGCCTGATTAAACTGGCTACCTGCACTTATCCCAGATGATAACTGCAATAGCCGCCGGCAACAGCGTCTAATGTTTCATCAGACAGTGTATTGCCAGGCAAAACGATATAGAAGGTTTTAGCCGTTTCCTGGACAACTTTAATCTCAATGTCGGCAGGAATCTGTTGACCGATTTCCTTGCTGACAGCCGCCCGGGGATCTTTGATCAGTTCGGCTTTAAAAGCTTCGCTTTCCAGGGCCTTTTTTACAACTTTGTCTTTTAGGCTCATTTTCTGCACCTCGCCACTTTTTTTATTACCCGATTTCCCCGCTACCTGTACTTATCCCAGATGATAAGCGCAACCGCCGCCGGCTACGGCGTCTAACGTTTCATCAGACAGTTTATTGTCAGGCAAAACGATATAAAAGGTTTTAGCCGTTTCCTGAACAACTTTAATCTCAACATCGGCAGGAATCTGTTGACCGATTTCCTTGCTGACAGCCGCCCGGGGATCTTTGATCAGCTCGGCTTTAAAAGCTTCGCTTTCCAGGGCCTTTTTTACAACTTTGTCCTTTACGCTCATTTTCTGCACCTCTCATTTTTTATTATTGTTCAGGCGGAGATAGAAGTTCCACCATTACAACCTCCGTCACAAGTGAACCCGATTTAGTGTCGCGCGACCAAATATACTTTGGCTTGCGGTAACGATTGTTCTGAAAAATCAATTTTGATATGGTTAATGTGTCGCGCAATAATTTTATCTGCACCCAGCCAGCGGGCGGAATCGTCGCCATACAGGTGACTGCCGCCAGGCCAGTTGAGCACGGCCTCCCTTCTTGCCGGGCTACACAAGCCATCGGCTACCAATCGGTTGAGAAATTCTTTCCATAAGGTGCCCCGACGCTGCAAACCGGCTGTAGCCTCATCCGGGAAGAAAAAATCAATGCCAAGTTTTGGCCCCAGTGTTTCACCCACATCAATATTAAAATTCAGCTTTGGTCCAGCCGGCAAATTTAGTTGGGATAAATACTCCATACACGCCGCTGGGACCGGCCGTCCCAGCGCCTGCAGACCGTCCTGCCAACCTGCCGGCGCAATGCCGGAAAATACAAGCCGCAGCCACGGAACTTGCCGGGGAAGCATTAGGCCGATGCAGAAACCGGATACTGCTTGGCCAAACTGCTCAAGACAGTCATCCAGCTTGGCCAACACTGTCGCCGGCGGCAAAGCATCCAGCAGCGTGAAGGCCTCGCGCATAACAGCGCCATAGGGAGGAAAGGTATCGGCAGCAGTTCTGGTTATCAGCAAAAACAAACAGGGCAGCGGCGCCGACGGTACTGGACCAAGCACATCAAACTCAAGCCAGATATTTTTAATAAACCGGTGCATTAAAGTTGCAGGATCACGCCAGCCGCCGACAAACCGGTGCAACCGCTGCCAGGTGGAATCAGCGTCCAGATAATCAGGCAAGCGGCTTGCGGGCCAGGTGCCAAACAAAGCGGAATTGCCGTGAATATCTATGCCGACCGAAACATCGCCCCGCTGTTCCCCGGCCCTTAAGGAACACTCCAGCAGATAGTCCCGCAGACTAAAACAAGCCAGTTTTTGAACCAGGTTCTGTATATACATAAAATTGGCAGGCGCTATCAAGTCAGGCTCAATCCAGGCGCCTGCCTGACCGGGATTTTTGCGGATTGCCCTGATGATTTCCGCCGGTTGCGCGGCAAGAGGGGGCTGCTCGTCATGGCCGGGCGGCTGACATTCCCGCCGGCATTCGGCTGCCGGCACCTGGCCCGTACTAAGCGTGTAGCGCAGCTTTTCATACTGTTCCAAAGAATATTTCCATTCCGGGCAGTGAGGAACATTGTCCTGCACGAACATTCCCTGATAGGGACAACCGCCCTGACAGATAGGCAACAGCTTACATTCCCGGCAAGCGCTAAACTCAAACGGTTCCCAGGTCAGCCAGCGAATTTCCTGCATTTTTTGCTGGCGATTGCCGGTTCTGGCCGCCCCGGCCAGGCTGCCGATACTGCGCTCTTTATCGCCGATTTCTTCCATGCATTTATACATATCGCCATCACTGTCAATGACAAAAGTATTGACACTGGCTGCGTTGCAGAAAAAGGGAACGGCCTTGGGGAAGATGCGGTTCATAGCCAACTTAAAGCCGCGCCGGTGTAATTTTTGCCAAAAATCTAATTTGAACCGGGAGAAATCTTCGGTAGCCAGGCAAGATCCTTGCACAGAAGCGCAGCCCTTCGTCAAGGCAACAATTCGTCCCGGATACAAATGAATATCCTGCAACTCATGCTGAGTTAGAATATCCAATAATTCATCAACACTGGCCGCATTGGCATGGTCAATGCTGATACGCACATGTACCGCGATACCGCTGGTTTTTAATAATACTATATTTTCCAATATCCGTTCGAAGGTACCCTGCTGACCATGTTTCAGTTTGCGCCGCCGGTTGTGTTCCGCCGGCGGTCCATCCAGGGTAATCTGTACTGTTTGGATGCCGCAGGTTTTGAGTTGGCTTATGGTTTCCGGCTCGAATAAAAACCCGTTACTGACCATCATCGCTGAATAATCCACTCCGTGCCGGCGGGTAATGTCAATGATTTTTTCCGACAGGGCGAAAATAATGTCCTTGGCCAGAAGGGGTTCACCGCCATACCAGACAATGGTTAACTTTTTGATACTTGCCGCCTGCGCGACAATAAAATCAAAGATCGACTGCCTGACGGCTTCGGTCATAAACCCATGATTTTGCGAAGCTTCACTGTCGTCTGACTGCTCATAACAATAGGGGCAGGCAAAATTGCATTGCAATGTAGGCGCAATTGTTAAATTTAAGTGCCTCTTTTCAAATTTTCCGTGATTAAACTTATATTTGAGTACTTTGCCTTCATCAATTTCATCTTCAATGAAAAAGCCACAATTTGTCATCTCATTAACAAACTGTTGTGCCGCGGGCGATAGATTGCCGGGATCAAATTTTTCGCTAACCAGTAAATTACTAAACGGACTGGTAGTTTCCGCCAATGCGCAATTGACACTGTTAAATAACAGAAACCGGCTATCCGCTAACGGCCATACAAAATTATAATTAGAAGGTTTCAACTGGAATCACTCCTTCTACAGCGCTAATCGCCCTTGGCACTACATAACTTCGTCCTGCTTACTCATTTTTTTAAATGATTTCATTTAGGAGGGATACTGTATACATGAACAACGATAGTTATAAGAATATTCCGCGATTTTACTCAACAAAAATACAGTTTCCGTAATTCGTAATTATTGTAAACATTTTTAAATTTTTCCTGATAATCTCTTATCTGGAAATCATTATATCACATATAATAACAAAATAGTTTAAAGATCTGTTAAAGATCAAATACCCAGCTACTCATTTGCAGCAAAATTTGGAGGAAATTGTTCATCCATATCGAATAATAGCAACCAACACTTAATCCCAGGAAATTCCTTGAACGAGGTGGCGTTTATGGCAGACAAGCATATCTTGGTTGTAGATGATGAACCGGAAATCAGTAATCTACTCAAATTATACCTGACTAAAGCTGGCTTTGCTGTGACAACGGCCACCGCCGGCCCGCAAGCCATGGAATTAGGCGGACAGCATACCTTCGACCTGGCTATTTTGGATATCATCCTGCCAGGAATAGATGGCATGTCACTGGCCCGGCAGCTTCGCCTAACTAATGACATACCGGTTATATTTTTAAGCTGTAAAGGCGAAGAAGAAGACAAAATTGCCGGACTGGGAATTGGCGATGATTATGTGACCAAGCCCTTCAGTCCCGCTGAATTGGTAGCCCGGGTAAAAGCTCACCTGCGCCGCCGGGAAAAGGATAATCCCGGCAGGCATATTATCAGCTATGAAGGACTTGAGATTGACCTGCCGGGTTGCAGCGTATATGCCCGGGGCGTACCCGTTGCTTTATCGGCCACCGAATTTCAGTTGCTGACCCTCCTGGCATGCAATCCGGACCGGGTGTACAATGCCTCCCAGCTGTTTGAAATCGTGTGGAATGCCGCTAATCTCGATGATGCCAGAACAGTAGCCGTGCACATTAGTAACTTACGCAAAAAAATTGAACCCGACCCGTTAAATCCCAGATATATCCTTACTTGTAGAGGTTTTGGCTATAAATTCAACAAGAATTTAGCCAATTTTTAACTAATTCAACCGAGCGAGGTGCTATAATTTGGATAATACAGCCGACTCCCTTTGCCAGCAACGCCCAAAAGTCGGTGTGGTCCTAGGCG
>JAEZQV010000275.1 GCA_023441125.1 Bacillota bacterium | reverse complement strand
AAGAGTTTCTACTTTGATACCCATTTCTGTAAGTTCGGTAGCAAACTCTTTGGAAAGCTGGTCAACGATTTGCTTTTGGTCGTTGTTCAGGTTCTTTTGCATGGCACTGGCGATCATGGAAGCCATTTCGTAGCGGGAAACGGTTTTGTCACCTTTGAAGGTGCCGTCGCTGTAGCCAGTGATTACACCGGCCTGGGCCAGTTTGTTGACAGCGTCATAAGCCCAGTGTTTAGCAGGAACATCGGTGAAAGGGTTAGCGAAGGCCGGCACAGCGAAAGCTACTGTCAGAGCCGTAGTCACAGCTGCTTTAAGAAGTCTTTTGTTCATTACTGAAATCCCCCTTGAAATATTTTTAATAGCGCGGGTGTCGCCACCGGCGTACCGGGATGGTTACCCGTTCAAGGGGGAGGGGTTCGAATGAGTGTCCACGTTTCCTCAATCTGTCCTTCCTCTCTGCAGGGCTTATTCTCGATACGCACCTGCCGCATTCCGCAGGTTTTATATTAACATAATTTCGACATGACTTCAAGGATTCCTGCTTATTTACTTGATGCAATGTTTACCAAAATCCTTGATTTATATGGATTTTATCCATATGCAACCATGTCTTGAAAGTAATTATGAACTTTACATAATCAACTTTCATGTTACTAGATATTCTGCAAAAAAAGAAAGAATCCTGCTTGATACGCAGGATTCTGCACAGGTATATTCTGTTAAAGAAAAGCGGCTTGCTATTGCGTATTGCCCTTATTGGGCGCTGCGGATACGGATCTCGATCTGGAGCGGGCCGGCAGTATACGTATCGCTGCTGGCGACGGCCGTAAGTTCGATTTTGCTGTTGTAGCGTTTCACTTTATTTACGTTATCAAACAACTGGGCGCCGGTCATGCTGCCCACGGTTCCCTGGATGGGATCAGGCAGGATGCCCTGGTTAACGGCCGCGATATTGACTTTCTGCAAAAAGCCCATAATCACTTCCTCGGCCTGATTGGCTTTACTGGGCGCATCGACGACTTCGCTATAGACCACTTCTCCCTTACTGTAAATCAAATGATTGGGGAAAAGGTCTATATGGCCGATGACCGGCTCGCCGTAGACAGTATTGCCCACAGTGGAAATGCGGACAATCACCGGCTGGTTGGTACTGGCGATTACATTGGCCGCCTGTTCATATTCTGAACGGGCAATCCACAGCACCTCCAGCTTTTTGTCCGCTACCCCCAGTTTGTCCAGGATCAGCCGGTTGGTCCGGTAAATGGCTTCCGCCAGCGTATTGTTGGTCTCCTCCAGTGACTTGCCGCCGTCCATAACGGTATTGGACAGCACTTCCCCGGCCCGGAAGATCACGATACCTTCGCGGACAATCTGCAAACCGTTTTTCAGACTGGTAGTCAGCTCGGTGAGCCGGTCGACGTCTCCCTGCAATGATGTCTTGGCGGTATTTAAGTCGCTGATCTGGGTATTAAGGCCGGCAACGCGGCCATCCAGCTCGGCCTTGGTGGCCTGCAGCGCTTTAATATTGCTTTGGTAAGCGGCCAGGTCCCGCTGGGCCAAGGCATAATCGGACTGGAGGCTGCTTAACGCAGCGGCCGCCTGGTCACGCTGACCGGTTACTTCCGTGAGCTCAGCCATCAGTTTGGTCAGGCGATCGGAAGTTTCCTTTACTTTGGCGGTAATCGCCGCATATTCGGTGTTCTTGGTTTCCAAGGCGGCCCGGCTGGCTTCCAGTTCGTTGGTCCTGGTAGTAACTTCATCGTTTAGGGATACCAGTTCAGCTTTTAGCTCTTCCATGCCGAACAAGGCCGTACGGACGTCCCAGGACACCGCGGTCAACAGTCCCAGCGTGGCCGCTGAAATCAGAATACCGGTAACAATGGTCACGATAATGGAGGTGTGTTTGGGCCTGAGACCAAACATACTCAGCTTCTTTTTGCCGACTTTAGTCCCCAGCTTGTCGCCAATATAAGCGATGGCCCCCCCCATGACGGCAATAACGGCAATTAGAGCTACACCATACATGATATCCCTCCTCTCCCAAGGTACAGAGTAATGGTTAGCGGGAAGCTTTATAGATCAGATATATGCCGACAAGAGTGCCGGCCATGTTGGGTATCCAGGCTGCGACCAGCGGCGGGATGGCCCCGCCCTGTCCCAGCGCGCCGGAAACAGTCAGTACGGTATAATACATGAAAATAATAATGATACTAAGACCAAGACCGATGGAGGAACTCGACCGGTTGGGCGACAGCCCCAGCGGGGTGCCGATAAGGGCAAACACAAAGCTGGCCAGCGGGATGGACACCCGCTGATAGAGCTCCACCTCGTAGTTGCTCGTCTTGGCATATTCCCGTTTGAGCACGGCAATGGTCTCTTTGAGTTCTTTCATCGACATCTCATCCGGCTTTTTCTGCTCGCGGGAGATGTTATCCGGATTCTTTTTGACCGGCATGATTTGCTGGGCAAACTTAAGCACATGATTGATGGCGCCCTCTTCATTTATGTCGGTGATTGTCCCGTTGTACATGATCCACCGGTCAGCCTGCCATACGGCGCTTTCGGCATTTTCCACCCGGGCCAGCTTGCCGTCCTCAAATTCCTGGATCGAGACTTTGTTCATGGTATTGGTATCGGCCATAAAGTTCTGCGCATAGGTCAGCCGCTCTATCTGTCCATCTTTATTAATATCTTTGACAATAATGTGTTCCTGCGATTTGGGCCGGGAATTTTTTTCAATCTCGTAACGCACAATGTAACTATAACCGGCATTGGCCGCCGGCACGACTTCCTCATTAAGCACAATAGCCGCCATGCTGACCACAAACGCTGTGATCATTACCGGCACTGTCAGGCGGTAAAAGCTGAGGCCGCCCGAGCGCATGGCCGTGATTTCGCTGGAACCGGACAACCGGCCGAAGGATAACAGCGCAGCCAGCAGCATGGACATGGGGAAGGTCAGCACAACGATGCCGGGCAGGCTGTAGAGAAACAATTTGATAACTGTCGGGATAGATGCTCCGTATTTGGTCACATATTGGGCGATTCTAAACAGCGTGCTGGTGCCGATGAACACACTGGAAAAAGCAGCAATGCCGAAAAAGAACGGTCCCAGCAGCTCTTTGAGGATATATTTGTCAAGTATACGCATGCAATTTCTCCTTACAAGCTGAAGTTGTGACCGAGGTAGTATTTTTTTGCTACTTCGCTGCTGGCGATCGTCTCACTGTCGCCGTCAATCAGAATCTGTCCCTCGTTCAGAATATAGGCTTTATCAACAATACTCAGGGTTTCCCGGACATTGTGGTCGGTAATGAGTACACCGATGCCCCGTTCTTTGAGATAACTGATAATACCCTGAATGTCGGCCACCGCAATCGGGTCAACGCCGGCAAACGGCTCATCCAGCAGAATAAAGCTGGGGTCGGTGGCCAGCGCCCGGGCGATTTCCACCCGGCGCCGTTCGCCGCCGGACAGTTCGGAGCCTTTCCGGTCGCGTACATGCGCGACATGGAATTCCTCCAACAGGCTTTCCATTTTGGCTTTGGCTTCATCCCGGCACAATTTGGTGGTTTCCAGAATGGCCATGATATTGTCTTCCACCGAGAGCTTGCGAAAAATAGACGCTTCCTGCGGCAGGTAGCCGATACCGTAGCGGGAGCGCTTGTACATCGGCATATGGGTTATCTCTTCGCCATTTATATAGATATGGCCGCTGTTGGGCCGTTCCAGGCCGACAATCATGTAGAAAGTGGTGGTTTTGCCGGCGCCGTTCGCTCCCAGCAGGCCGACAATTTGTCCCTGATCAACCCGCAGGCTGACACCGTCTACTACATTTCGCGTCTTAAAAGTTTTGATTAAATCGCGGGTTTCGATGTACATATCGTAAACATCCTCGCTAGTAGCCAAAGTTTATTGTGGCGTAATTACTAATTTTGTCCGGCCGCCCTCACCCTGGGCATCCATGGCCTTTTCGTCCAGGCGCAGGGTGAGCGTATCGCCGGTCAGCGTGTTGCCCTCCTGTACGGCGTGAGCGTTGCCGCGCAAAATAACCTTGCTCTGGCCTTTCGGCTCGCCGTAATAGGTCGCAGTGTCGGCAGTGGCATCCAGTTTGCGCACATCGCTGACGATATGGACCGAACCGGTGCCGACGGCCCGGTTTTCCTGAATAAAAGCTTCAATTTTATCGGCCGTCATGGTGCCGTCCGGCATTTCGATTTTGCCGTCGGCCGGGACCAGGGCATACTGCTTGTCGGCGTAATACTCCACCCGCGGCCCGCTAAGCCGCTTGTCCCCTTTTGTCAGGACCGCATCACCGTTGGCGATGAGCTGCGTATTATTCCTGAAGGTCTGTATTTCCGCCGCCTGCAAAGTCATATCCTGGTTTACGGCATTCACGCCGCCGGTAAGCAAGCCTTCCTGTTTCTTGGTGTCGTATTGGGCCTGTGTGCCGGTCATCACGGCTTCTCCCTGGGTGATACGCACCGTACCGGTGGCGTTCATGATCCCGGTAGTAGCATCATAGTCAATGGTATCAGCCACAATTTCCACAGGAGCCTTGCTGCCGCCCTGCGGCGCAGCCAGAGAAACCAGGCTGCCTGCAGCCAGAAGTACAGCCGTAATCACGGTAGTGGCTGAGACATACCAGAATTTATAATTCTTCCTCATTTATTGCTTCCCTCCTGTGACGACCTTGGCATGGCCAAAAACTTTGGCTTTTTCCATTTTGTCATCGGTTTGAATATTGTCACCGGTTATCACAGTGTCATTGCGGGTCAGGGTAACCCCGCCGGTTCCCTTAAAGCCTTTGGGATTGCCCTCCCAGCGAGCCTCCGGCGCGGTAAAGACAGCGCCTTCACTGGAAGTTATCCGAACCTCACCCTGCATGGTAATATCATGCGTCTTCATATCCACCTGCGCCTGGTGGGCGGCAAGCTGAATCGTACCGCCTGTTTGTTGATAGAATACACCTTGCAGGTTATTGAGATACGCCATTTTTCCCTCAGGATCGGTCTCAATGGTATCAGCCTTTAGCTCCCACAGCTTCTTGCCGGCCTGTTCCTCCACAATGGAGCTGCCGGCAAAAGTAATTCTGGTAGGAACCTGAGCCGGAATGGACTCTCGATTGTCGGCGGAATCGCCGGCAGAGTTGCCTGCCAGCAGGTGGTAAAGTCCGCCGGCTGCCAGCAGAACTGCCAGGGCAATTGCTAGATATTTCTTTGTTGACAAGAAGACTTCACCTCTGTATTCCAGCGCTTTTTAAACCAAATCCATTCATCCGGATATTCCCTGACGGCTGTTTCAATAATTTTGGTCAGGCGTGCTGTTAAGTTATACAAATCGGCATCCGTGTTGCCGGTATCTTCATAGTAAATTGGCGGCTGCAGCATAATACGGTGAGTCCCGTCCGCCTGACGGACAATAAACCCCGGTACTACCGGCGCCTTAAATTTGCGGGCAAAAATAGCCGGGCCCAGATGGGTGGCCGCCGGTTTTCCCAGGAAATCAACAAATACGCCATCGTTGCCGGCGTCCTGATCGGCGAAAAAGGCCAAGAGCTTGCCTTTTTTCAAGGCCCGGGCAGCGCCGACAATCTCACTGGTGCCGCTCGCGAACAATTCAATGC
>JAEZQV010000165.1 GCA_023441125.1 Bacillota bacterium | reverse complement strand
AAGAGCTGGTAACGCCCACGGGGGCGGCAGTCCTGGCAGCTTTGGCCCAAGGGTTTGGACCGATGCCGGCTGAGTTCGTCAGCTCGGCAATTGGCTATGGCGCCGGAACCTGGGAGCTGGAAATTCCCAATGTAGTACGGTTATATAAGGGTACGGTGTTGGTGTCGGAACCGGACACTGCTAAAGAGTCGGGTGAGAGCAAGGAGGCCAGCCACTGCTTGGTAGTAGAGACCAATATTGATGATCAAAGCCCTGAACTTTACGGCTACATTATGGAAAAATTATTTGCTGCCGGCGCACTTGATGTCTGGATAACACCGATTCTCATGAAGAAAAACCGGCCGGCGGCAACACTTTCGGTCTTGATTACCGAGGACTGCCGGGACAAAGCGGTAGACATAATTTTGCATGAAACCACGGCCATCGGCATGCGGTTCCATCCGGTAACCAGAACAACCGCCAGCCGGGAGTTCATTATCATTGGCTTGCCCTGGGGCGATGTTAAGGTGAAAATCAGTTCTTATCAGGGGAAAATATGCAATGTGGCACCGGAATATGAAGACTGCCGAAAAATAGCGGCCGAATCAGGCATACCCCTGAAGGTCGTCCAGCAGGTTGCTTTAAAAGAAGCCATGTCGTTTTGCTAGGAGAAGTTTTTATGGATAGATTAGATGCACGGGTGACAGAGCTGTCCAGAGATTTTGTACAGGCCGGTCTACGGATAACGGCCGATAAAACGATTAATTATGGCCGGCAGCTTAAGCTAGCCGACGATCAATCAACCGTCACCGTCAATGTTTATAGTGGTAAAAAAGGCATCAGTATTGTAGTCGGCGGCTCACAGTCGCCGCTGAAAGCCCTGGTGGAAGCAATTAGTCAGGGGCAAGCGCCGCTAGCTGCCAGCAGCAAGGATGACAGCAAAACTGCCGGGCGACCGCCCGGTTTTGAGTGCGTACCTGATTTTGATAACAAGTGGATCGGACTGGATGAATCCGGTAAAGGGGACTTTTTCGGGCCATTGGTGGTGGCTGCCGTAATGGTTGACGGACAGACCGCTGAGCGGCTGACCGGTGCGGGCGTAAAAGACAGCAAAACACTGTCTGATGAAAAAAACCGGGCGCTGGCGGAACGCATCCGGGAAGAATGTGCGGGACGTTTTGTAGAGCTTATATGGATGCCGCCGGCATACAACGCCATGTATAGCAATTACAACAGTGCCGGGAAAAATCTTAATCACTTACTGGCCCATTCCCATGCCCGGGCGTTGGAAAGCCTGCTTGCTCAAGAGTCCGCCCGCTTTGCCTTAGCCGATCAGTTTGCGCATGAACGGTTTATTGAAGCCGAACTAATGGAAAAGGGGCAAAAAATTACTTTAGTGCAAATGCACCGGGCGGAGCGCAATGTCGCAGTCGCCGCTGCTTCTATCCTGGCCCGGGACAAATTTTTAACCGGTATGGCCGAGCTTTCCGAAGAGTTTGCAACAAGACTGCCTAAAGGTGCAGTCCACGTCGTCGAGGTTGCGCGGGACCTTGCCGCCAGATACGGCAAAGCTGCATTACGGCAGGTATGTAAGCTTCATTTTAAGACTTTTGAGCAGATATGAGTAATTTGGTAGATATTTAGCAGGAAAAAAGGAAAACATGTAAAATAATATTGTTAATATTGTAACTTTTTCCGTTGACCATGTTAATAAGGGTCTATAGGGGAGGGAATATATTGACTGCAAGGTATCGTATCCTACCGTATTCTATTAACGAGGTAAAGCCTGGAATGGAAATTGGGCGAATGGTACTAACGCAGGATGATAAGGTTATTTTAAGTGACGGTACAATTCTTACGCAAAGCATGATTGACGGATTAAAGTTTTGGGAAATCAGCACTGTGTTTATTAAAGAAATATCACCTTCGACTGGACCGGAACTTGATTTTTCCATTCCCGAGACTGCCCTGCAAAAAAAATTTTATGCCGATTATGATGAAACCGTTACCATTCTTAAAGATTCTTTTAGTAAAATGCGCTTCTTTAAAGAAGTACCGTTAGCCGCGATGCGTGAGCTGGCAGGCAACTCGGTTGAGCCGCTGATCAATGCCACCGGGGTCATTAATCATATTCATATGGTCCGGCGGCAGGATGATTACACGTTTCATCATTCCGTTAATGTTGCCGTTATTTGCGGTGTACTGGGAAAATGGCTGGGTTATGCCGGCGCAGAGTTAAGAGAGTTGGTTTTTGCCGGATTGCTGCATGACATCGGTAAAACGCAAATTCCTTTGGAGATACTGAATAAGCCCGGCAAGCTGACCGATGATGAAATGGAGATTATGCGGCTGCACACAACCCGGGGATATCAACTGGTACGCAATACACCCGATATACCCAGCGGGGTGATTTATGGCGCTTTCCAGCATCATGAACGCTTTGACGGCAGTGGCTATCCACTGGGGGTTCGGGGTGAACAAATCCACCGGTATGCCAAGATTATTGCTGTTGCCGATATTTATGATGCCATGACCTCCGATCGGGTTTATCATCGGAAGATTACTCCGTTTGCTGTTGTTGAAATGATCGTTGCAGAAATGTTTAATAAGCTTGATCCGGAGATTGGCATGGTCTTTCTAAATAACGTCCGTGACTATTTTGTCGGTAATATTGTGGAACTAAATGACGGCCGACAGGCAGAAGTTATTTACCTGGGCCAGTTTATGGCTTCACGGCCCATTATTGTCACGGAAGATAATGAATATATTGATTTGGAGCGTACTAAGAGCCTGAGCATTGTTAAACTTGTTAGGGCCTAGAATATTAATGATTAGATAAGGGGAGCGCCTATGAATAAAAAGGCAGTTGTGCTGTTGTCCGGTGGGCTGGACTCTACTGTGTGTATGGCTGCAGCCAAGAGCGAGGGGTATGAACTGTTGCCGATTAGTTTTAACTATCATCAGCGGCATAAGAAAGAACTTATGGCGGCGGCCAATATAGCCAAGTATTATGATGTTAGCCGCCATCTGGTTATTGAAACAAATATGGAAGCCATTGGTGGTAGTGCGCTGACTGATCTAGAACTGGCTGTGCCGGAAGGACATGTAGCTGCTGCCGAAATACCAATCACTTATGTTCCTGCCCGAAATCTGATTTTTTTAAGTTATGCTCTGGGGTATGCCGAAGTGACCGGCGCCGATCGTGTGTATATTGGCGTTAATGCCCTGGATTATTCCGGTTATCCCGATTGTCGCCCCGAATTTATCGCTATGTTTCAGCAACTGGCTAATTATGCTACCAAAGCAACTACTGCGGATGGCCGTACGATTGTTATTGAAACGCCGCTGATAAGCCTGACCAAAAAAGATATTGTGTTATTGGGGAATAAGCTGGCTGCACCGCTTCATTTGACTACAAGCTGCTATAACGGTCTTGATGCCGCTTGTGGACAATGTGACAGCTGTCTTTTGCGTCTTAAGGGATTTGCCGAGGCAGGACTGACTGACCCTATTTTGTATCATACTAGGAGTGAATAATATGAGGCAAATGACGCAAGGACGCAACAATATTAAGGATGTTCAAAACAGCTGTGACGAACGTGGTATTGCCATTCAGAAGGTCGGGGTTAGTGATGTTCACTTACCGTTTTTGATAAAAACCAAAAGTGGCTCCTTTCAGACAGTGTTAGCTAAAATTAAACTGACGGTTGATTTGCCCCAGGAGTTCAAAGGCACGCATATGAGCCGCTTTATTGAAATACTTAGTGATTGGAGCCAAAAACCGGTATCCTATCGGGAAATCGAATTCATGCTGACAGATACGATTGACCGCCTGCAAGCCAAACGTGCCCATATTGATATTCATTTTAAATATTTTATTGAAAAGATGGCGCCGGTGAGCGGTTTAAAAAGCATGCTGGATTATGACTGCGTATTTTCCGGCAGTCTGGTTCAGGGGGAACATCTGGACTTTATGTTTGGTATTACAGTACCGTTTACGTCGCTTTGTCCCTGCAGTAAGGAGATATCCCAGTATGGCGCCCATAATCAGCGGGGTATCATGCGCGCTAAAATAAAGCAACAGCCCGGCCGTTTTATCTGGATTGAGGATTTGGCGGAAATGATGGAGCAGCAGGGGAGCTGCCAGGTCTATCCTCTCTTAAAGCGTGAAGATGAAAAGCACGTTACTGAAAAGGCGTATGAGAACCCGAAGTTTGTTGAGGATGTGCTCCGGGATCTGGTATTGGTTTTGCGTAAGATAGACGGTGTGCGGTGGTTTGAAATCGAGTGTGAGAATTACGAATCCATTCACAACCATAGTGCGTACGCCGCGCATGTTGAAGTCGTAGAACGCTGAGGCAAACGCGCTTTGTGCCGCGACTTTGGCATAAGGCCGTCTGGCCCTTAGCGGGCAGAAAGCATATCTTTCTGTAAGATAATACTGCGGCGCCGGAAACTCAAATGAGTCCGGCGCCGCACGTGATTTTTGCTGCTATTCGGCGCTATAGTCGCCGTTCGCATCATATTTGGCCGTTAACGTTTGGTTGGCCTGGGCGCTTTTGGAGTTGGTAGCAGAAGTGGCGCTGCCAGTCTGCGACTGGTTGGCCAGTTTGCTCAACTCGCTCAGATTCGCTGAAGCAGCGGTTGAACTGGAAGTCGTCGAGGAAGCGGCGGAGGTGCCGGAAGTAGCGGCACTGCCGGCGGTTTGGCTGGAGTAATCGTTGTTAGCATCCATTTTAGCAGTTAAGGTACCATATTCATTTTTGCTTGCTGCCTGCTTGGATTGTGAAGATTGTTTAGATTGTGTCATAGCTATTACCTCCCTGTTTTTTATTTGGTCCTACGACCAATATTAGTATCAGAAATCACCTATCAAGTCATACCAGGGATTTTTTGCCCCATCATGAAAATACTTTTGAGGTAATATTATGAAACTATTGATTATTAATGCCGATGATTTTGGCTTGCATGAGAACATTAATCTTGGAATTATTGAAGGGCATACTAAAGGGTGTATAACCAGCACCACGCTAATGCCCGGCGGACCCGCTTTTGAACAGGCCGCTGCTTTGGCGGCCGGACACCCGCGTTTGGGTATTGGGGTTCATCTTACGCTGGTCGGTGGACAGCCGGTCTCTGACCCGGGCAAAATCGCCTCGCTGGTCGATAACGACGGATTATTTTGTGCCAGTTATCCGGCCTTTTTGCAGAAGCTCTGCACTGCAAAAGTTCAGCTTGCGGATATAAGATATGAACTGACTGCGCAGGTACAACAGGTATTGGCCGCGGGGATTCCGGTCACTCACCTGGACAGTCATCAGCATATGCATGTGGTACCGGGAATTATTGATGTTGTGCTTGATATTGCCAAACAGTTTTCTATTCCGGCAATGCGGATTCCGGCAGAGCCGCTCTTGTTCTGGGGCGGATTCAGCGCAACGGCCGGCAGGGTCATCGGCCGTACCGGACTTAGCCTTTTGGCTGAGGTGGCCAGACGGAAAGCCCGCCGTGCCGGCCTTTTCGTCCCTGGCCATTTTTACGGAATGTTGGCAGGCGGAAGTATGGACGCAAAGCTATTGCTTAGAATAATTGCCAGCCTGCCTGATGGTTTAACGGAAATTATGGTTCATCCGGGACAGAGTGACGCTATTTTAAGCCAGACTTTTGGCTGGGGGTATCACTGGCAGCAGGAGTTAGCCGCTGTAACCAGCCGGCAAGTGGCTGCATGTCTCCAAGAACGGCAGATTGAGCTTGTATCCTTTGCCCGGATCAATAAGAAATAAAGGGTGGTTGTGATGAAAGTATTAGTGACTGGCGGCGCCGGTTTTATCGGATCGCATACGGTTGACAAAATGGTGGCAAGAGGCTGGACGGTAGTTGTAGTGGATAACTTAAGTTCGGGTTTGCGCTCTAATGTCAATAACCAGGCCCGTTTGCTAGAGATGGATATTTTGGATGACCGGCTGCTTGCACTGTTGGCCCGGGAAAAGTTTGACTATGTTGTGCATCTGGCCGCGCAGACGGCGGTACCTTATTCCATCAGCCACCCCGATGTTGACTGCCGGGTAAATCTGTTGGGCCTGGTCAAGGTACTGGAGGCCAGCCGGAAAGCAGGTGTAAAGCGGGTTGTCTTTTCGTCCAGCGCGGCTGTGTACGGAGATGCGCCTACGCTGCCAATCCCTGAGAATACACCGCTGCAGCCGGGATCTTTTTACGGGCTTACCAAATGTACCGGTGAAAAATATCTTACTTTATATAAAGAGATTCACGGGTTAAATTCTATTGTTTTGCGGTATGCCAATGTGTATGGTGAACGGCAGGGGAATGGCGGTGAAGGCGGGGTAGTCAGCATCTTTACCCAAAAGATTGCGCATAACCAGCCGATTAGCATTTTTGGGGACGGGGGGCAAACGCGCGATTTTATCTATGTCGGTGATGTGGCTGAAGCCAATTGCCAGGCAATTATCGCGCCGCAGCCGGCAGCCAACGCTGTATATAACATAAGTACGCAGACACAGACTAGTGTCAATGATCTGGTTGAAATACTGGTCGCGTCATCAGGTAAACAGGTTACCAAGAGCCTGTTGCCGGCCAGAGACGGTGATATTTATCATTCCATGTTGTCAAACCGGGCGGCGCTGGCAAACCTTGACTGGCAACCCCGCATGCCATTGCCGGCAGGGTTGCAGAGAACCTATCGAGCTTTAAACACAGCAACATAATTGGAGGTTAGTTATGGTAAGGCGGCTGGACAGCAGGTTTTGGCTGGTGGCATGTATTGCTGCTATAATCATGTTTTATAATTTGGGTATGATTCCTTTACTGGATCCGGATGAACCCGTTTATGCCGAAACTCCTAAAGAGATGATAAATTATAACGAGTTTCTCTCGCCCCGTATTTACGGCGAGTATTGGTATGATAAACCGCCCCTGTATTATTGGTTGGTAGCCGCCGCTTTCAAGATTTTTGGCATCAGTGAGTTTTCGGCCCGGTTTCCTTCCGCTCTGTTAGCATTAGCCGGCGTATTGATCCTGTACTTATGGGGGCGGGAAGTATTTAATAAACGCGCGGCCATGGCCGGGGCCTTGATCCTGGCAACTAGTATCGAATACTTTTATCTTGGTAAGGCGGCGGTTACGGATATTACGCTTACCTTTTGCCTGACGCTGGCCTTGCTTGGTTTTATTACCAAAAGGTATTACATGCTGTATATTTTTACCGGTCTCGCTACCCTTACCAAAGGACCGGTGGGCTTTCTGTTTCCGGGCGCCATAATTCTCCTGTATTTGGCAGTGACCAATCGCTGGCGCGTGCTATTGGAAATGAAGCTGGCCAGGGGGCTGCCGCTCTTTGCGCTTGTGGCTTTGCCTTGGTATGTATTCATGGTCAGTACTCACGGCAATGCCTTTATTGATACTTTTCTGGGGTTTCATAATATAACGCGTTTTACCTCGCCGGAGCACCCCGAGGTAGTCGTTTGGTATTATTTTGTGCCGGTGCTGGTGCTTGGTTTCTTTCCGTGGACGGCCATTTTAGTGCAAGCGGTTTGGGCTTCCCTGCTTAAGAGCAGTCCAGAACACAGCAGGCCGCTGTTATTTATGAATATATGGGCTGTTTTCATTTTTATCTTTTTTTCCATCTCCCAGACGAAACTAGTATCCTATATTTTACCTATGTATCCGCCGCTGGCGCTTATTGCCGGCTGGTATATCGACCAGGTCTGGGCCAGCAGAGAACACCATAAAATTTGGGCAATTACCTTTTCGCTATTGGCCGGCGGCCTTATCGCCGGCATGTACACCGGGGCAAAATTCCTCCCCCCAGTAACGGCGGGCTTTATGCTTTTGGCCGTTTTAATTGGCAGCATGACCCTATGTACTATAGTATTTATGTGGCGTCGCCAGACCGGCAGGGTTTTCTGGACGCAGGTAACCGGCATGGTATTATTTTCCCTGGTGCTCGTCAGCCAGTTATTCCCGGCGGCAGCCCCCTATTTTACCGCTAAATATATTGCCGAGAAATTTACCGCCAGCTATGATGGCCAATCCCCTGTTTATATCATTAAATTCCTGCATCCCGGGTTTGCTTATTATACCGATTTTTATGGGCAGGAAATAAATATAGCGGATTTGGCCGCAGCGGTTAACCTGCCGGGCAAAGCCTATTTCATTATCCAGCAGGCCGATTATCAACTGCTGGTGGAAGCCGAGCGGCAAAAGCTTAAAGTAGTGGATCAATCTGCCGACAAAATGATTATGCTTAAAGAGTAGTTCCGATACATACCATATATGGCTAAGTTAGTTCCACAAAATATTGTTACGACTGGAAGCTATGGCATAAAAAAGAAGCGAGATTGCTCCTGTCATTCGCAATAACGGCAGTTAGAACCGCCGGCAGGCGAATGACGGGTACAATCTCGCATTTATTATTGTTAGATGTTTTCAGCCAGAATATCGGCAACATGCTTTATTTTTACATTAGGCAGCTGCTTGTCCAAGCCGCCCTGAATCTGCATCATGCAGGCCGGACAGGCTACTGCGATGACTTCGGCATCACTGGCTTTGATATTGGTGATTTTTTGTTTAAGTATGGGCATGGACAGTTCAGAATATTTTACGCCGAACGCGCCGGCCATACCACAACATTTGTCACAGTCTTTCATTTCCACCAGTTCATATCCTTTGGCGGCAGCGAGCAATTGCCGGGGTTCAACATATATGCCAAGCCCGCGTTTCATATGGCAGGAATCGTGGTAGGTGACCTTCGTCTGACCGTTGGTTTTGGTCAGGCGGCCGGATTTTTGATATTCTTTGGCCACAAAACTGGTGAATTCGGCAACCTTGTGACCGATTTTTTCAGCCCGGGCCTGCCAGTCAGGCTCGTCCGCGAACAACTCAACATAAGTTTGGTGCCAGGTTTCCGCACAGGTTGGGCAGGCAGACAGTATCGCGTCAGCCTGCGCCGCCTCAAAGACCTCAATATTTTTCTTCGCAATGCGCTTGGCTGTTTCGCGGTCGCCCATTCCCAGCACCGGTTTGCCGCAGCAGCTTTGTTCCTCCGGGAAGACTACTTCCATGTTTAGATCCTGCAGCACTTTATAGACAGACTCGCCGGTTTCCGGGAAAATAAAGTCAATATTGC
>JAEZQV010000244.1 GCA_023441125.1 Bacillota bacterium | reverse complement strand
CACCAACCTGATGGGGGGAACGCAAAGCCGCATTGCTATTGCTTCCCGGCCGCCTACGGTCATTATGCTGGTTGGCCTGCAAGGGGCAGGGAAGACAACAACCGCCGGCAAGCTGGCTCACCTGCTGCAACGTCAGGGCAAGCGGCCCCTGATGGTAGCGGCCGATATTTACCGGCCGGCAGCAATAAAACAGCTGGAGGTATTGGGCGAGAAACTGGAAATACCCGTATTTACCATGGGGCAGGAAAACCCGGTCAACATCGCCAAAAAAGCCGTTGACCAGGCATTGATGATGGCCCGTGACATTGTGATTATAGATACTGCGGGCCGGCTGCATATTAACGAAGAACTCATGAATGAACTGAAGTCCATCAAGCAGACGGTCAAGCCGCATGAAATACTGCTGGTAGTTGATGCGATGACCGGTCAAGATGCGGTTAACGTCGCTGAAACCTTCAATAATGATCTGGGCGTTGACGGGATCATCCTGACCAAGCTGGACGGTGATGCCCGCGGGGGGGCCGCCCTCTCGATTAAAGCGGTTACCGGCCAGCCGATCAAGTTTGCCGGTATGGGTGAAAAACTGGATGCCCTGGAACCGTTCCATCCTGACCGCATGGCCTCAAGGATTCTGGGGATGGGCGATGTGCTCAGCCTTATCGAAAAGGCTGAAACGGCCATCAACCTGGAAAAGGCACAGGAAATGCAGAAAAAACTCCGTAAAGAGGAGTTTACCCTGGATGATTTCCTGGAGCAGATTGAGCAAGTTCGCAAGCTGGGGCCGCTTGATCAGATATTAGGCATGCTGCCCGGAATGGGGAAGCTCAAACAGCTGCAGGGCCTCGATATTGACGACAAAGAGGTCAAGCATATTATTGCCATTATCCGCTCGATGACCGCTAAGGAAAGGCGTGATCCGTCGATTATCAACGGCAGCCGCCGCAAGCGCATTGCTGTCGGGAGCGGCACGCGGGTCCAGGATGTCAACCGTTTGCTTAAACAATTCGGTGAAGCCAAAAAGATGATGAAACGCATTCAGGAAATGCAAAAAAGCGGCAAGAAACCCGGTTTTAAGCTTCCGTTTATGCACTGAGTCATCTTAAATACATGCGAAGATATTCTGTGAAGGAGGTGACTTATTATGGCAGTTAAAATCCGTTTAAAGCGTATGGGCGCCAAAAAACGTCCTTTTTACCGTGTAGTAGTAGCTGATTCCCGTTCGCCGCGGGACGGACGCTTTATTGAAAACCTGGGTCATTATGACTCTACTACTGAACCGGCAGTTATCAAGATTGACGAGGAAAAAGCCATTGAATGGCTGCAAAAAGGCGCTCAACCTACTGATACTGTTAAAAATCTGTTCAGCAAAACCGGCATCCTGAAAAAATGGGATGAAGTAAAGCGCTCCAAATAAAAGAAGCGTAGAAACGAGGCGTGATAACTACATGAAGGAATTAGTCGAAGTTATCGCCAAAGCGTTAGTCAAAAATCCGGAACAAGTCAATGTTAGCGAGACGACCGATAATTCGGGTACAGTTTATGAACTGCATGTGGCCCCGGAAGATATGGGCAAGATCATTGGCAAGCAGGGTCGCATTGCCAAAGCGATTCGCACTGTGGTTAAGGCTGCCGCCACCCGTGAAAACAAACGAGTAATGGTGGAAATAATATAATTAAACTGTTAATCTGACTAAAGGGGTGGAATGAATGGCTAGCATCGAAAACTTGACAATTAAGTGTCCGGTAACTGTTAAGGCCAAAGTAACCGAGGAGCTTAAAGCGCACTTGGCGGCTGAAATTCAAGAAGCTATTAAAAAAGCCGATTTGGAACTCCAGCAAATCGAATTTCATGCTAAACGCATGATGACTGAACAAGCCAAACAGGATGCACAGGGACTTACTGCCCTGCGTCAGCAGATTGATGCTGAACGGCAGAAACGGTTTGATTTTAAAAATCATATGCTGGAAAAGCTCAAGGAAACAGCACAGCTGGAAATCGGTGCGGAAATCGTGCAGGGTACTATGGACAGGGTCGTTACCGTGAGTGTTGGCGATGATCTTCACAAGCTCATGGCAACCGAGATTTTGCTGGAAGACGGCAAAATTATCGCTTTCCGTAATTAATATGCCTGAAAATGACTTGATTACCATCGGTAAAATTGTTGCCCCGCACGGTGTGCGGGGTGACGTTCGTATTTTGCCGCTCACAGATTTTCCCGACCGGTTTCAGGAGCTTAAAAAAGCGTTTGTTGAGGATGTGGGCCAGCTGGAACTGGAGTCAGCCAGGCAGCACAACAAAATGATTTTACTTAAATTTTCCACGATTAGCAGCATGAATGATGCGGAGCGCCTACGCGGTAAGTTGATTAAAATCGGCCGCCAGGACCTGATTAAATTGCCTGAGGACCAGTATTATATTTTCGATATTATCGGCCTTACTGCCGTCACCGAAGACGGCGCTGAGCTGGGCCGGATAACGGATGTGCTGCAGCCCGGCAGCAACGATGTCTATGTTGTTGAACAGCAGGGCAAACAGGATTTATTAATCCCGGCGATAAAAGAGGTAGTGAAGAAAATTGATATTGCCGGTAAGCAGATGGTAGTGAAACTTCAGGAAGAGATGGAGTAGCTGAGGCTGTTTATGCGCATAGACATTATTTCATTATTTCCCGAGATGTTTACGGGACCGCTGGGACACAGCATTCTCAAACGGGCTCAGGCCAGCGGACTGCTCACGGTTCAGGTAACCAATCCCCGTGATTTTGCTTTTGATAAGCACCGCATTGTGGACGATTATCCTTTTGGCGGCGGTTCAGGTATGGTTATGAAGCCGGAACCGATATTTCGTGCTGTGGAAAACGTGGTGGATACTGTTGCTGCTCAGAATAAGCGGACCGTGCTGATGTGTCCGGGTGGACAGCCGTTTGATCAAACAAAAGCCAGGGAACTGGCCGGCTATGAGCAGCTAATCCTTATCTGCGGCCACTATGAAGGCATTGATGACCGGATCCGGCAGCATGTGGTGGACGAAGCTGTTTCGATCGGCGACTATGTATTGACCGGCGGTGAATTGCCGGCGATGGTTATTACCGATGCGGTGGCCAGAATGCTGCCGGGCGTACTCGGCGCTGACGACGGCGCAGAGCATGATTCCTTTTATAACGGCCTGCTGGAGTATCCGCAATATACCCGCCCACGAGAGTTTAATGGCTGGGAAGTCCCGGAAATACTACTATCAGGCGATCATGCCAAAATCGAAACATGGCGGCGAAAAGAGTCCTTGCGGGCAACCTTGGCCCGCAGGCCGGATCTCTTGGCTGCCCTTGCCCTTACGCCGCTCGATCAAAAACTTCTGCAGGAAATAAAGTCGGAACAGGCCGGAGGCTAAAAATGGCATTGCCTGTATATTTAGGGTTGGTGCATTACCCGATTTACAATAAAAATAACGCGATAATAACTACGGCCATTACGAATTTTGATATCCATGACATTGCCCGTACGGCCAGAACGTATGACCTCCTAAAGTACTTCATTATCCATCCGCACGACAGCCAGAAAGCACTCGCGGCAGAAATTATCGGCTACTGGCAGGAGGGATATGGCGGACAGTACAATCCGGACCGCAAAGAAGCGCTAAGTATCGTGGAGGTTATTCCTGATATTGCGTCGGCAATTGCTTATGTTACCGCCCGGGAGGGGGTCGCCCCGCTGGTTGTTACTACCGATGCCCGCAAGTATGAAAATACCGTTTCATACCGGCGGCTTAACCGGGAGATCCGGGAAACCGGCAAACCTTGCCTGCTTTTGTTTGGCACAGGCTGGGGCATGGAGAATTCGCTAATGAAGCAGTTTGACTATATACTGGAGCCCATTTACGGACCCGGAACCTATAATCACCTGCCTGTCCGGGCCGCGGTCGCTATTATCCTTGACCGTCTGCTGGGAGAGCACTGGTGGGCTGATTAATTCCCCTAACTGAAATTTTGCGGTTAGCGGGTGTATTGTTAGTTGAGTTGCTGGGTAAGATGTGATATAATATCTTTTGTGTAATACGGACGGTCCTCTGCATAGGGTACGAACGTCTGATATAAGGAGGAACTTAAATGAATATTATTGAAATTTTGGAACAAGAACAGCTGCGGCAGGATATTCCGTCCTTTAAGCCAGGCGACACAGTACGTGTTCACGTAAAAGTTGTTGAGGGCAGCCGGGAACGTATTCAGGTGTTTGAAGGTGTTGTCATCAATCGCCAGGGCGGCGGTGTACGTGAAACTTTTACGGTTAGACGCGTTTCTTATAATGTAGGCGTTGAACGTACCTTCCCGGTACATTCGCCACGCATTGAAAAAATTGAAGTAATGCGCCGCGGTATTGTCCGCAGAGCCAAGCTCTACTATCTGCGTAACCTCACCGGTAAGGCAGCGCGTATTAAAGAAAAACGCTAAACGGTTATGTTCAGGGACTGATTTCAGTCCCTTTTCTTCATATATCCCCTTGGGGGAAACTAAATTCCCCTATTTGAAAGGAGGAAAACTGTGAGTAGCACTAATCTGGGAGAAGAAATAAAAGACTGGATAATTTCTATTCTTATTGCCATCGTACTGGCTTTTTTTATCCGGTATTTTATTGTGGAATTGTACATGGTCGAAGGACCGTCGATGCGGCCGACATTGGTTAACGGCGAACGGCTGATTGTCAACAAGTTTATCTACCGTTTTAAATCACCTGAACGGGGCGAAGTACTGGTATTCCGCTATCCTCGTGATCCGAGCCGCGATTTTATCAAACGCGTGATTGGGGTTGCCGGTGACACAGTCGAGATAAAAGACGGCCGGGTTTTTCTCAACGGCCAGCTTTTGAATGAAGCTTATATTTTGGAACGTACCCGTGGCTCCTATCCCTTAGTTACCATCCCGGAAGGTCATATTTATGTGATGGGCGATAACCGCAATAATTCCGAAGACAGTCGCTTTAAAGACGTCGGCTTTGTGCCGCTGGAGCTGGTTAAGGGCAAAGCCATTACGGTTTTCTGGCCGCTTGACCACATAAAAACATTGCCCTGACTACACACTATAGTATCTGTTTCTTAAGTTAGGAGTGTGACTTATGCACATTCACTGGTTCCCTGGTCACATGGCCAAAGCCCAGCGTATGATTCGCGAGCAATTAAGTCTTATTGATGTTGTAATTGAACTGTTAGATGCCCGTATTCCGATAAGTAGTGCCAATCCCATTATTGCCGAACTGGTTGGAACCAAGCCAAGGGTAGTGGCTCTTAATAAGGCTGATTTGGCAGAGACAGGCCGGACGGCGGAATGGCTGCGGCATTTTCGCAGTCTGGGGTTTACCACTGTCACATTAGATGCTGCCAGTGGTAAAGGGGCGAAAGAATTAGTCAACAAGGTGGAACAGGAAGCCAGTGACAAGATTGCCAGATTAACGGCGAAAGGCATTAAGGGCCGTGCTGTGCGAGCTATGATTTTGGGTATCCCCAATGTCGGCAAATCTTCGCTTATCAACCGGTTATTAGGCACGGCAACCGCCAAGACGGGGGACCGGCCCGGTGTGACCCGCGGGCAGCAATGGCTGAAAGTCGGCAAAAATCTTGAGCTATTAGATACTCCCGGCGTTTTGTGGCCCAAAATGGATGATCAGGAAGTTGCCTTTAAGCTGGCTGTTACCGGCGCAATTAAAGATGACATATATGATATGGAGAAGGTAATCCTCAGGCTTTTGGAAATATTGCGGGCAGACTACAGTGATCGTCTGCGGGACCGGTATAAATTGACCCAGGAACAATTGCCGGAGGATACAACTGAGTTGTTGGCGCTGATTGGCGCCAAGCGCGGCTGCCTGCGCAGCGGTGGAGTAGTCGATGAAGAAAAGGCCAGACGCATTATTCTTACCGATTTTCGCTCAGGCAAACTAGGTCAATTTACGCTTGACCAGCCTAATGACTGATTTTGTTATGACAGCAACAAGGCAAAACAATATTTACATACAATAGTAGAACGGCCAACAATTATTGGCCGTTCTACTATTATTGTTCATTATTTTGTTATTGCTGCTGTTGATTCAAGTAATAGGAAGGATTAGTATTTGCAAAATAGAGGAAATTAATTACTTGTATGGAAATTATAACTATCTATTAGGGGGAGGCCTACGCGCCTGCTTAGCAGGCGCAGCGTCAGCCAGCGGCTTCTATATAGTCC
>JAEZQV010000019.1 GCA_023441125.1 Bacillota bacterium | reverse complement strand
ATGCAGTTGACGGTGATGTCTACTATAGTGTCGAGCAATTCAGCAATTATGGCAAACTAAGCGGCCGCAGTCTGGAAGATATGAAAGCCGGCGCCAGAGTTGACGTGGATGAGCGCAAGAAACATCCTATGGATTTTGCCTTGTGGAAAAGCGCCAAACCGGGTGAACCCTCCTGGGACAGTCCGTGGGGCCCGGGCAGGCCTGGTTGGCACATTGAATGCTCGGTAATGTCCAATAAATATCTGGGAACAAGTTTTGATTTTCATGGCGGCGGCAGTGACCTGGTGTTTCCGCATCATGAAAATGAAATTGCCCAGTCAGAGGCTTTTACCGGTATAGAACCATTTGTGCGCTATTGGCTGCATAACGGTTTTATTACTGTCAATGAAGAAAAAATGAGCAAATCACTGGGGAACTTCTTCCTGGTGATTGATATTTTGGAACACTTCCGTCCGGAGGTGCTGCGTTTCTTTATTTTGTCGACTCATTACCGCAGTCCGCTGGACTTTAGTGATGAACGCCTGCAGGAGGCAGGCCGCAGCCTGGAAAGACTAAAGACGGCTCAGGCCAATTTAAAGCAGCTGGAAAGTTTCCCGGCCGGTGATACCGGCGAAGATGCCGAGACTTTGCTTACAGCGGCCGATGCAGCCGTAGCGGAGTTTAAGGCGGCTATGGACGATGACTTTAATACCGCGCTGGCCATCAGTACCCTGTTTGGCCTGGCTAAAGAAATCAACATTTATCATAGTAAAGTAACGGGTGGAAAAACCGCCCCGGCTGCCGCCGCGCTGGCGCATACTGCCGGGGTATATGGCAAGTTGGCCGCAATTCTCGGCGTGTCGCTTGACAGTGCTGCTGCGGCCGGGGACGGCAATGACGAACTGGTGGAACAGTTAATGAACATTATTATCGAGGTACGGCAAGCAGCCCGCCAAAAGAAAGACTGGGCAACCGCCGATCAGATCCGTGATAAACTGGCCGCGGCCGGTATTGTGCTGGAAGACTCGCCGCAGGGTGTAAGGTGGAAGAAAAAGTGAAGTTTGACCACTTTCAAACATTGGTGAATAACTTTTTTCAAATAGACGAAGCCGGGGAAATATCCCCGGCTAAATATAATGCTATCCCTGTACAGCAGCTGCCGGCGTTAGTATTGGCCTATGTCGGTGATGCTTATTTCACTTTGTATATACGGACCCGCCTGCTCGGCTATGAGCAAAATAAAGTAAGAGTCCTGCATACCTTTGATGCCCAGATGGTATCCGCCGTCATGCAGTCCAAAGCCGTTAAGGCGCTTGAGACCGAGCTCTCGGCAGAGGAAAGCGACATTCTGCGGCGGGGACGTAATGCCAAATCTACGGTGCCTAAGAGCGCATCCATTGCTGAATACCGGTATGCGACCGGCTTTGAAGCGCTGGTAGGTTATCTTTACTTGCAGAAAAAATACGACCGCCTGTCGGAGATTGTCGATAAGGCGTTCGTCATTATTTCCCGGGAAATGACAACTGCCGCTAAAAAAATATGAAAAAGGAGAAATGGCGCCATGAAGCTAAAACTGATAAGGTATACTCCTGAACCTGAACGCACGGTGGCGATGTCGGCCCGTCTCTGCTATTCGGCAACCGGGGCCGAAGACCTGGAGCAAAACATGTCGGATGCCCAGGTCGGCAAACTGATTGAAAAGCTCACGACGATGGGACATCTGTCCACGTTTGAACATGTCAGTTTTTCGTTTGCCGTCGAGGGCATCTCGCGGGTGCTTACCCATCAGCTTGTCCGCCACCGCATTGCCTCTTACTCTCAGCAGTCGCAGCGGTATGTCGCTGAGCATGGCTTTGAATATATCGTGCCGCCGGCCGTGACCGCCAACGCGGCCGCCCGGGCTAAATTCACAGAACTTATGACTACAATCCAGCATACCTATGATGAATTGGTGGCTTTGGGCGTGCATCAGGAAGATGCCCGTTACGTGTTAAGCAATGCTACCGAGACGAAGATCGTCGTTACCATGAATGCCCGGGCGCTGCTGCACTTTTTTGAAAAACGCTGTTGCCAGCGGGCGCAGTGGGAGATTCGCAACCTGGCCAATGCCATGCTGACCGAAGTACGGACCGTTGCACCGCGGCTGTTTGCCAACGCCGGTCCCACTTGTGTAACGAGTGGCTATTGCACCGAGGGCGACTTATCCTGTGGACGTTTAGAAGGAATTAAAAGGGAAAAGTAGAACTATACATATAGAGTATGTAGCTGTATTTGTCGAATAAAAAATTACAGGCTATAGTGTAGTGGAGGTAATTTGCCGTGCGGCGTGTGCTTCGGGAAAATATTAGTACAGGGATGACGCTGGCTCAGCCGGTATATGGCTTTACAGGCCAGGTAATATTAAACAGCGGCGTCGAACTGACCGAGTTTCATATTTCCAAGATTGCTGATCTTGATGTCAAGTACATCTATGTTGAAGGTGAGGCTCAACTTATTGATCCTAATGATGCAGCAGCGCAAAATGCCAAAAATGAAATTGTGCTGTCGGCCCATCAGGCGCTTGACGAGGTCCGCGTAGGCAAATATGTTCAGACCGATATCATCAAAGGCAAAGTGCTGGCATTGCTGGATGAGTGCTGCATGCACAAGGAAATCCAGCCTTTATTTACCGCTATGCAGAATTGCAATGATTATCTGTTCAATCATGCCGTATGCGGATATTTCTTTGCCATGATGCTGGGCATGAACTGCGGTATTGAAGGGCCGCGGCTGCGGGATTTAGGGCTGGGAGCCCTTTTGCGGGATGTGGGCATGATTACTATTTCCCGTGATATTTTAAATAAACCAGGTTCCTTGACCCCGGAAGAGATGGCGATTGTTAAGCAGCATACCGAGAAAGGCTTTGCCATATTGCAGCGCAATCCGGAAATTAGTTTGTCGTCAGCCAACTGCGCCTTGCAGCATCACGAACGATTTGACGGCAGCGGTTATCCGCGCGGCGCCCAGGATACCAGTATTCATGAGTTTGCCCAAATTACGGCTCTGGCCGATGTCTATTCTTCCATGACGGCCAATACTCCATATCGTAAAGCATTGTCAGTTTATGATACATTGGCTATTATCGCTAAAACCGGCTCAGCCTATTTTAATCCTGAACTTGTCCAGACTTTCGTCAACAGTGTGGCCATCTATCCGTTAGGCGCCGTGGTGCGACTGAATAACCAGTCTGTTGGCATTGTGAATGACTATGCTGATGCGCTGCGGAGCAAACCTGTCATCAGTGTTACCAAAAACGGCAATGGCGAACGGATTAACCAAACTGTCACCATTGATCTGGCAACAAATCCGGTATTGTATATTGCCGAGGTTTCTTAACGACTGAGAGTAAGTTTTTACAGGAAAAATGGCAGGATTATATTCTGCCTTTTTTTCATAATAATAATAACCACGATGTAGCGCCAAAGGAGCGATAACAATGTCTGATGACGCAGAAATAATTGCCGGACGCAACAGTGTGCTGGAAGCCCTTAAGGCCGGCAGATCCCTGAATAAAATTCTGATTGCCAAAGGAGAGCGTCAAGGTTCCATTCGGGATATTTTCAGTCAGGCCAAGGAACAGGGTCTGGTTATTCAGGAAGTGGAAGCGGCCAAACTGGATCAGCTGGCAGCCGGTGTCCGCCATCAAGGCGTCATCGCCCTGGCAGCGCCGGTGGCTTATGTGGAGATAAACGATATCCTGTCGGCCGCTTACGGCAAAAACGAACCGCCGTTTCTGGTCTTGCTGGATGAACTGGCCGATCCGCATAATGTCGGCGCTATTTTGCGCACCGCCGATGCTACCGGTGTGCATGGAGTCTTGATACCCAAACGCCGTAGCTGCCCGCTTACCCAAACAGTAGCCAAAACATCGGCCGGGGCAATTGAACATGTGCCTGTTGCCAGGATCGGCAATGTGGCGCAGACGCTCAAGGGGTTAAAAAAGCAGGGGCTATGGGTTGTCGGCGCCGATATGGACGGCGATAAAAATTACTACGAAGCCGACCTGACCGGTCCTGTTGTCCTCGTTGTTGGCAGTGAAGGCCAGGGGATGGGGCGCTTAATCAGGGAAGCCTGTGATTTTGTTGTTCGCATTCCCATGAAGGGGAAAATAACGTCGCTGAATGCCTCGGTGGCCTGTTCGCTGCTGCTTTACGAAATCCTTAGGCAAAGGGAGTTGAAAGCAAAGTGAAACGCTGGTTAGGTACTGTTCTGGCAGTTACGGTAATCGTCGCAGGGATAGCTGGATTCTGGCTGTCAAAGCCGCTATTTGCCCAAACAGTATATACTGGCGTAACTCTCGGCAACATTGAGGTCGGTGGCAAAACCAGGGATGAGATTGCCCAGTTATTGGCTGCCTGGCAAAAGAACCAGCATGCCAGTCCCATAATGCTGTCGTATGACACGAGCACCTTTCGTATCGAACCGGAGAATATTGACTATTGTATTGATGTCGAGGCCACGGCGGATGCTGCCTGGCGATTCGGACGCGAGGGAGCCTGGTGGACCAGGCTGAAAAATATTCACCAGGCCCAAACTGAGGGCTGGTCGATACCCCTCAAAGTCAAGTATAATGAAAATAAATTGGACAGTATCCTGGCACAATTGCAGGATACCGTCAACCGGCCGCCGCGCAACGCCACCCTGAGTCTTAAAACAGGCGGCATTATTGCGGAAGAAGAAGGCCGGCAGCTTGAACTGCCTACGCTTAAAAACTGGATTGAGACGGAGTTAAACCAAATGGACGGCGGCAGTATTGTTTTACCGGTAGCGCCGATTCGGCCTGAGATTACTGCCAAAGAGCTTGCGGAAAACGGCATTAAAGAACTTGTGGCCATGTATACTACTGTTTTTAATCCTGAAGATGCTAACCGGACGATTAATGTGAAATTATCCGCCCAAAAAATTAACGGCAAGCTCATCTATCCCGGACAAACCTTTTCTTACAATGATACGGTTGGACCACGGGAGAAGGAACAAGGCTTTAAAGAAGCCATGGAGATTATCAATGGCGAGTTCGTTCCGGGAATCGGCGGTGGTGTATGCCAGGTATCGTCCACGCTGTATAATGCGGTTATTCTGGCGGGACTGCAGGTTGTTGAGCGCACCAATCATTCTAAGCCCCTGTCTTATGTGCCGGTGGGACGGGATGCCACGGTAGTGTATAACACACTTGACTTTAAATTTGTCAATGACAGCCCGGCGCCTGTCATGATTATGGCCGAAACCATCGGCGACAAGCTGAACATAGGGATCTTTGGCCAACGGGCGCTGGATAAGAATATTGATATCGTTATTGCTTCTCAGCGGGCGATTCAGCCGGCTATTGTTAAAAAAGCCGATCCGGCGCTGGCACCTGGCGAGAAAAAAATTGAGAAGCCTGGCAAACCGGGATACGACGTCGTAGTTATGCGCATCATCCGGGACAACTCCGGCAGGGAGCTGAAACGGGAAGTGCTGTCACGGGACAAATACGCTCCTGACAACACGGTTGTCAGAACCGGACCGGAGCCTAGTCCGGTACAGTCAGAGACACGACCGACGGCAGAGAAGCCAATCCTGCCGTCCGGGGTTCCGGCGAAAGTGCCTAAAACTGCCAACACGCGATAAGATTGGAGAAATTTCCCCAATGGATTTGTTAATTGTCGACGGTTATAATGTTATTAATGACTGGCCGGAACTCATAGCTGCTAAGGATAATTTAGAGTATGCCCGCGACAAACTTGTGGACATACTTGGCGAATATGGCGCATATAAAGGATTTAGAACCATTATTGTTTTTGATGCTCATATGACGACAGGCAAAGGCGTCAGCCTAAGCAAGTCTGGCGAGCTGGAGGTGATTTACACCAAGGAAGGGGAAACGGCCGACAGTTATATCGAAAAAATGGTATACTACCTTGCCCGCCAGGGGGGCCGTATCTATGTTGTCACTTCTGACTGGGCTGAGCAGATGTTTGTTCTGGGTGCCGGCGCTTTTCGAATTTCGGCCCGTGAACTGAGAAAAAATATAACGGATGCCAAGCGGGAAATAGCCGCCGATATTTCCCGGAAGGTCCTGGCCCGGGACCGGCACGAACTTGGCAGCCGTCTAGGCAAAGATATTCTTAAACGTCTTGATGCTATGCGACGTGATGGGCTTGACTAACTTTGCTCCAGCAAGTATAATTTATTGTGATAAGACATGCACCAATACGGCGGCACTAATTTGTTTAGTGCACTTTTATTTTTTCTATGATGTGTAATAAATGGCCGCTGCTAAAGAACAGCGCTGATGGCCGTCTACAGACAGCATAATAAAACTAGTGGGGGCGATGCGATGCGGGTTAATACTCAACGCGATCTGTATAGTTGTTTTGACAACTTAACTGATGAAGAAATAGTATTCGACGCCAAAGATAATGACAATACGGTCGCTCTGGAGTATTTGATTAATAAATATCGCAATTTTGTGCGGGCTAAGGCCAGATCATATTTTTTAATCGGCGCTGAGCGGGAAGACATCATTCAGGAAGGCATGATCGGTCTTTATAAGGCCATTCGGGATTTCCGGAATGACAAGCTTTCATCCTTTAGAGCATTTGCAGAATTATGTGTGACCCGGCAGATTATTACTGCCATTAAAACCGCCACCCGGCAGAAGCATATTCCTTTAAACTCGTATGTTTCTTTAAATAAACCCATCTATGACGAAGATTCCGACCGGACACTTTTAGATGTGCTGTCCGGCTCGAAAGTGACTGATCCGGAGGAACTGGTAATCAGCCGGGAAGAATTTGTCGACATCGAAGAAAAGATGGGCGAGATTTTGAGTGATCTCGAGTGGAAAGTACTGATGTCCTATCTCGACGGTAAATCTTATCAGGAAATTGCTGTTGAGCTTGACCGTCATGTCAAATCGATTGATAATGCCCTGCAACGGGTAAAACGCAAGCTGGAACGCTATTTGGAAAACCGTGGCGAAGACACGGATATTCGTGGTATGTATAAAGGACTGAGCAGTCTTAACAAAGAAACTCAGACAGATTTAGCTGACTATAGCGATAATTACGAAGAGTAATGCAGAAATGACACCAGTAGGCGGTGTCATTTTTTGTACGGAAAGAAAGTATAAATTTCTTTTACTATAAGGGCAACAGCGGCTTACGCTTTCGCCCCAGGCCTGGCGTAAGCCGTGTTTTCGTTATTTAGTGCTTCGGTGCGCATACTATAAATGAGGTGATTCGATTGAACGCAAGCAAGCTGACAACAATCGCTGTACTGACCGGCGGCGGCGATGCGCCCGGACTCAATGCCGTTATCCGGGCCGTGGTGCGAACTGCACTGGGGCGGGGTCTGACCGTCTGGGGCATCAGGAATGGTTTTGGCGGTATGGTCGAGAATCAAATGAGCCGGATGACTGATGACAGTGTTGCCGGTATCTTGCCGCGGGGCGGCACTATGCTGGGCACAACCAATCGCGATAATCCTTTTAATTATGCTGTAGTCCGCAATGGGCAGACCGTGTACGAAGATAAGTCCGGTCAGGTTCTGGACAACCTGCGGCAGGCAGGTATTCAGGCGCTGGTGGTCATTGGCGGTGACGGTACTCTTAAAATTGGCGCTGAGTTTTATCAACTGGGGCTGCCGGTAGTTGCTGTACCCAAGACGATCGATAATGATATACCGGGGACGGAACGGACGTTTGGCTTTGATACGGCTGTCGGTGTGGCTACCGATGCACTCGACCGGCTGCATACCACGGCGGAATCCCATCATCGGGTTATGGTGCTGGAGGTTATGGGACGCTATGCCGGCTGGATTGCCCTGCATGCCGGTATGGCCGGCGGGGCCGACTGCATTTTAATTCCGGAGATACCCTTTACCATGGATTCGATTCTTGAAAAAATCAGGGAAAGGCAGCAGCGCGGCCGTCAGTTTAGCCTGATAGTTATTGCCGAGGGCGCCTATCCGCAAGGCGGCGACATATCCGTGGCCCGGATTGTGGAAGGCAGCCATGAAAAAATCCGTCTGGGTGGAGCCGGCGAGAAACTGGCCAGGGAGATCGAACGGCTTGCGGGGATAGAGTCCCGCTGCACCGTACTGGGACATGTGCAGCGGGGCGGTACGCCGACGGCCTTCGACAGAGTTTTGTCGACCCGCTATGGGGTAGCGGCTGTTGAGTGTCTGTTGGACGGGGCCTTCGGCAATATGGTGGCTCTGCAGCAAAACCAGATTATTCGCGTGCCGATTGCTGATATTGCCGGCATTGCCCATAATGTCACTGCCGATGATGAACTGTTGCGGGCCGGGCGGGCTATTGGTATTTGCTTTGGTGATTAAATAGCCCCGGGCTGGTTATACTAAGCCTAAATATTGCATAGTTTTGCCTATGCAATGGAGGGCTGCGATGGAAACGTTGGGTATTACTCTGTTTAGGGTAGTTGCCGGCATTGGTGTCTTATTTGTTATCATGCTGGCGGTTGGCCGCCGGCAACTGGGTGAATTTAGCTCATTTGACTTTCTAACCTCTATTACTATCGGCGCTGTGGCCGGTACTCTGATCGTTGACCACCGGATTGAACTAGCCAACGCGCTTATAGCGCTGCTGGCACTTGGCGGCATGCAGATACTATTCGGCTGGCTGAGCATCAAGATTCGGGCTTTTAATCGCCGAGTGAATTTTAAACCTTTGACCCTGGTGCAAAACGGACAGATTATTAAAGCAAACCTGCGCAAAGTACATATGCCGGTGGAGACGCTGCTGCAGCTCTTGCGGGAAAAAGACGTATTTGACATAACCGTCGTGGAACTTGCCGTTTTGGAACCGCATGGCAAAATTAGCGTATTAAAAAAAGCGGAACATTTGCCGCTGACACCGAGCCAAGTCCATTTTAGCGTCAGCCCTAACAGCATTTTGGTGCCAGTCATTCTGGAAGGCCGGCTGCAGGAACGCACTTTGACGGAAATGGGTTTTTCCCCGCAGCAGATTAAAGAGTTTCGGCAGCAGCACCAGGATAGTATTCATAATGTCTTTATTGCTTTTATGGATCAAAATAAACAATTGCATGTGATTCATGAAGAAACCCGGGAGCAAGGCGTGTTTTTACACTAAAGCCCCCGGGCTTTAAATTTATATTATTTTTTTGAATTTCAGCGGGATATTTTGTGCAGATATGGTAAAATAGTAACATCGTGCTAAGCGGAGGTTGAATATGAAAATGCAGCGGTTTCACTTTTGTTCCAAATGCGGCGGCGCATTACATTACCGGCAGGCTGGCGAGCGCGAGCGCCTGGTTTGCGACGCATGCGGCTATACGATGTATGAAAATCCAATTGTCGGGGTGGCCGCAATTATCCGACAAAACGGGGCGATCTTATTGGGCCGGCGGGCGGTAAACGCCAGTTTCTCCGGTAAGTGGTGCATACCTTGCGGCTATGTTGAATATGATGAGGATATCCGCGATGCAGTCAAAAGGGAATTCTTAGAAGAAACCGGGTTGGCTATTGAGCCCGGTAAGGTATATGCGGTTCTGTCCAATTTTCACAATCCGGCCGTCCATACCGTCGGCGTCTGGTTTGAAGCGCAGGTCACAGGGGGTGTGCTCCGGCCTGGCGATGATTTAGACCAAGTAGGCTACTTTCCGCTCGATACAGTACCTGATCTGGCATTTCCTACAGATGCGCAAGTTATAGCCATGTTGCTGGCAGACAGGAATAATTAAGGGGAAGTGACCGAATGAGCGATACTATAATTGCAGTAATCATTGGCATCGTGGAAGGTTTGACGGAATTCTTGCCGATATCGTCAACCGGACATATGATTTTGGTAGGCTCGTTGCTGGGGTTTGAAGGTGAAAAAGCCGGTGTTTTTGAAGTGTTCATCCAATTAGGCGCCATCCTGTCAGTGTTTATTCTCTACCGGGATAAATTTTTGGCGATGCTGAAACCGCGGTCCATGAATATCTACGGCGGCGGGCTGACAGCCCTGCATGTGCTCATCGGCGTCGTGCCGGTCATGGGTGTTGGCTATCTTTTACATAAGCCTATTAAAATGTTTTTATTTGCACCGCAAACAGTAATTGTCGGCCTGGTGGCGGGGGCTGTGCTTATGCTGGCCGCTGAAAAGTTTTCCCGGCGTCCGGTGACCCGCAGTGTGGACAGCATGACACTGCCCCAAGCCTTTTGGGTTGGCTTGTTTCAAATTTTATCGCTATGGCCGGGATTTTCCCGCTCGGGTTCAACCATTGCCGGCGGCCTGTTTTTGGGCATGAGCCGCAAAGCTGCCGCCGAATTTTCTTTTATTATTGCCGTACCGCTCATGTTGGTGGCCTGCATATACGACTTGCTGAAAATCTGGCATCAATTGGGCAGTGACGACATTATGATGCTTGCTATCGGTTTTGTTGTTGCGTTTATTACCGCCTATATTTCCATTGTATGGTTTTTGCGGTTTCTCAATAATTCCACATTGGCTTCCTTTGCCTATTACCGCTTTATTGTCGCCGGAGTGTCCTATTATTATTTCTTCGGGCGGTAGGTAACAGCGGGCAACCGTAAAACAGGGTATGGTTACCGGCGCAAATATGTTTTAACCGAACACGGCTTACAGTTCATAGGAGGTAACACAACATGGACGCAAAATTAATTAATCCGTTTTTGGAGGCAGTAACTACCATTTTGCCGCAGCTTGGCTTTAAAGAAGTGAATCGCGGCGGACTTTGTGTAAAAGAAGAGCTGCTCGAAAGTCATGGTGTGACGGTGCTCATTGGCATTACCAAAGGAGTAGAGGGCAATGTGGCTTACAATATGTCTGAGAATACAGCTAAAAAGGTTGCTTCCACCATGATGATGGGGCTGCCGATTGGTGAAATAGATGATATGGCGCAGAGTGCAATTTCCGAAATGGTTAACATGGTTACCGCCAATGCCGCCATTAATTTTGAGAAGCAGGGAATGGTAGTGGACATTTCGCCCCCCAGCCTGGTTGTGGGTTCGAGCTTGAGTGTGCGGGTAAGCAACAGCAAGTATCTGGCGCTTAATCTCCTGGTGGATTCAGAACTTATTGAGCTGAATATCGGTTTGGGCTCCTGACCGCAAAACCGTCGATTCAGCCGGCTGATATGGCGAAAATACCCAGCCAAAAAGATGTTGACATAGGTTGTGGGTTATTATATAATAAGTTTTGTCACTGAGACACGGTTCTCATGAAATGACGCTGGCGTAGCTCAATTGGTAGAGCAGCTGACTTGTAATCAGCAGGTTGTGGGTTCAATTCCTATCGCCAGCTCCATTAAGCAGAGAGCCAGGTTTTTAGGAGCGATAGCGACGCGGAAACCTGTGCGAATCGCTTAGTTCCAAGCGGCAGCGCGGAACATCCTAATACCCATTAAGTTCGGAGGGATTCCCGAGTGGCTAAAGGGAGCAGACTGTAAATCTGCCGTCTTTGACTTCGGTGGTTCGAATCCACCTCCCTCCACCAAAATCATCGCGGGGTGGAGCAGTTGGTAGCTCGTCGGGCTCATAACCCGAAGGTCACAGGTTCAAGTCCTGTCCCCGCAACCATGCTATTATCGCTTCGCTTATGTAAAACTCGATTTTATAAAGCGAAGCTTTATAAAGAATAAAACCCAATCTGCGACAAGCTTAAGCATCTGACACAAAGCCGCAAAACGGCTTAGTAGTACCCAGATGCTAGGCGGAAGCGAGGAGGCGAAGCGCGGCGCACTGGCAAGTGCGTAAGCAAGCTCCCGCAGCGACAACAACGCAGATAGGTGCTAATAAGTCGTTTTGCGCAATGTGCTGGTGTAGCTCAGTCGGTAGAGCGTATCCTTGGTAAGGATAAGGTCACCGGTTCAATCCCGGTCACTAGCTCCATTTTAATACGGCGGCGTAGCTCAGTTGGCTAGAGCATGCGGTTCATAC
>JAEZQV010000197.1 GCA_023441125.1 Bacillota bacterium | reverse complement strand
TAATAATAGGTGTGGCCAGCTGGTGCTCCTGCCGGTAATCCTGCACCATTCTGGCGATATCTTCCCCGATGGTTTCCGCCAGGCAGGTGGTCACAACCCCGATTACTCCCGGCTGATACACGCGGCTAATGTTGTCGATCGCCTTGCGCAGATTGGCTTCCCCGCCATATACCGTGCCTTTTTCGTTAAGGGAGGAAGAGCCGACATCCACCGGTTCATTAAAATGCTCGGCGATGTGCCGCCGCATATAGGTGCTGCACCCCTGCGAGCCATGGACAATTACCATGGCTCTTTCAATGCCTTTGAGCGCCAGAATCCCGCCCATCGGCATACACATGTGACAAGGATTTTCCATATCAGACACCTCCTCGGGGAGCAGTATATTGCCAGACGGGCGAACACACGGTGGAGTACACTTCCTGGGCAAAATTCACGGCTCCGTCATAGCCGCTCAAGGCATGTTTGCGGTTATGGTTGTGGTCAATAAACGCCAGCCCCAGTTTATAAGCCAGCGGCCGCTCTTTTACACCGCCGACCAGAAGATGCGCCCCCTGGCTGGTCATAAAGCGCTCCAGTTCGGCCGGATTGGCGTCATCCAGAATTACGGTACCGTCGGTGACCAGTTCATGAATGGTCTCATACTCTTCCTGCCGGCCGGTCTGTGTCCCGACCATAACTACCTCAATACCGATTTCACGGAATTGCTTAATCAGCGAGATGGCTTTAAAGCCGCCGCCGACATAAACGGCCGCTCTTTTGCCGGCCAGTTTGCCGCGATATTGACTGATGATCGGCATAACCCGGTCGGTTTCCTGGCGGATGAGCACCTCGGCCCTGGCCCGGTATTCACCGCCGCCCAGGGCATCGGCAATCCCGCGCAGCGAGTTGGCGGTATCCTCCACGCCTAAAAAGGAAACCTGCCGATAAGGTATGCCGTACAGTTCCTGCAATTTGCCGGCAAGGTAGTTCATTGAGCCGGCGCACTGGACTATATTCAGGGAGGCCCTGGCCGCATTCTTGATGGTGGCGCTGGTGGAATCGCCGGTAAACACAGTGTTCACTTCGATACCTATTTTTTTCAGGTAACTTTTGATGATCCAGGCTTCACCTGCCAGATTAAAATCGCCCAGGTAGTTAATCGTCCGGCTGGCCGCCGCTTCCTGCCGGTCAACGGGATCAATCAGCTTTAAGAGAGCTTCGCAGGCCGCCCGGTAGCCGGCGGATTTATTGCCGATAAACCCGCTGGATTCCACCGGAATCACCTCAATATTGTGGCGCCTGGCCGCCGCTTTGCAAACGGCTGCCAGATCATCGCCAATGACGCCGACAATGCAGGTGGAATATACAAAAACCAGCTTTGACGGATATTTGGCCACCAGTTCGTCAATGATCCTGGCGAGTTTCTTTTCGCCGCCAAAGATAATATCCTGTTCCCGTAAGTCAGTGGAAAAACTGTTGCGGTACAATTCGGACCCGCTGGACAGGCTGCCGCGGATATCCCAGGTATAGTTGGCACAGCCAACAGGGCCATGTACCAGATGGATGGCGTCCGTCACCGGATTTAAAACCACTCTGGCGCCGCAGTATACGCAGGCTCGCTGGCTGACACAGCCGGCAATGCTGTCGGCATCGCATTTGATGGTATTCTTACGTTTGCCTTTGGTAGCAATAAATTCTTCCCGTTCATTAATGGCTGCAGCCGTCTCGCTCATTTGTTTCACCTCCTGCGCTGATAGGGACTTATCTTAGAGGCCGTTAGTCCGCGCACATGCTTACATGACTAATTCAAAATCTTCATCAGCCGCATCACGGTCAGCTCTGTCCAGCAGCGCGCCGCTAATCTGTTCAATAAGCCGCATGGCGCCCCGGTAACCGACAATAGGCAGATACGAATGAACACTGCGGTCCAGGACAGGGAAGCCCACTCTGACTAACGGTATATCTTCAGCCCTGGCAATATATTTGCCGTAGGTATTGCCAATAATCAAATCTACCGGTTCATTTTTTATCCATTGATGGAAGGTAAACAGGTCACCGCCGGCTTTGATTTTAGCCTTGATACCTGCAGGTTCCAGCAGGGCCGCAATGTCTTCCTCAAAGCTGCCCATGCCGGAGCCGATAGCGCCACCAGGCGTGCCGGTCAAGACATGGATGGGTTTCATTCCCAGGCTAAGCACAAGTTCAGTCAGGCCGGTAACCACATCGGGATCACCGAAGATAGCCACTTGCTTGCCGTGGAAATGGAAGTGGGTATCGGTCATAATGTCGACCAATTGTCCGCGTTCTTCTTCCAGTTCAGCGGGAACTTCCTGGGCAAAGGCCCGGCGCAGGGACATAAGCATTGCATCGGTGGCTTTTATACCAATTGGTGTTTTGAGGACCGAGGCCGGTACCTGGCATTTTTTCGACAGTAGTTCAGCCGCATCACTGGAAGCAAAGCGCCCCAGCGCCAGGGTAAGCTTGGAATTGCCGCTATCCTGGATCTGCGGAACAGTAGCGCCGCCTTTGGGATACATGGCAAACTGGCCGGTCATCGGCGAATCCATAACACCTGAGGTATCAGGAAACATGATAAACTTAATGCCCATGGCTTTGACTAGGCGCTTAATCTCCCGCATATCGCCGGGATTGACAAAACCCGGAATAAGGTTTACCTGTTCTTTTTTTACAGGTGTGGCTGCCTCGGCCAGATAGCTGACCATCCCTTTGGTCATGTTGGAAAAACCGGTAATATGGGAACCTTGATAGCTTGGTGTATTAGCGTGAATAACGATCTTGCCTTCAGGAATTTCAGAAGATTTGATAATGCTGGGAATGTCATCGCCAATTGTTTCCGTCAGGCAGGTGGTATGCACGGCCATGACATCAGGATTATAGATAGAAAACACATTTTTAATGGCTGTTTTTAAGTTAGCGCCACCGCCGAAAACCGAAGCGCCCTCGGTAAAGCTGGAGGTGGAGGCCATGGCCGGTTCCCGGAAATGCCGGGACAGATGCATCCGGTGGAAAGAGCAGCAGCCCTGGGAACCGTGGCTATGCGGCAGGCAGCGGTGAATGCCGAGCGCCGCGTACATGGCCCCGATCGGCTGGCAGGTTTTTGCCGGATTAATTAACCCGCCGCTACTGCGTTCTTTAAGATCTTTAGGTGTACAGTCCAGCATGTTAGGCCACTCCTTCCTCATTGACAGTACCGGTTAGCAGCGGTTCATCCTGCCAGGGCGGCACGATGAAATTCCAGGTGGGAGAAGCAAAGCCCATGCTGACATCACGGGCGAAATTTACCGCCCCGTTAAAGCCGGCGTAAGGTCCGCTGTAATCATAAGAGTGCAGCTGCTTGGCGGGAATGCCCATTTTTTGAATAACATATTTGTCTTTGATCCCGGAGGCAAAAATGTCGGGTTTTAAGATCTTGATGAATTCTTCGGTCTCAAAGTGATTGAGGTCGTCGACGATGATGCTGCCGTCTTTCATTTCGGTATTCATGCCGGCATAATAGCTAAGCGGAATCTTTTGCTTAAGCTCCGCCATTTTTTCCGGTGATACCTTCAGGCGGAAACGCCGTTCATCGGCAGACACATGCAGTTCGGGAATGTTTTTACTGTCGGCATCGGGTTTAATGGTGGGAATGACCTGACGTCCTTCGTAGTCGTCCCGGTGGGCAAATTCGTAGCCGGCCAGCACGGTCTCAATACCCAGTTCACCAAACAGGCCCTGATAGTGGTGACCGCGCGAACCGCCTACAAAGCAAAAGGCTGTTTTGCCGTCACAGATCTTTTTGTATTGATCCATGAGCGGCTCAATCCGGGCCAGCTCTCTGGATATAACTTCTTCCGTTTTTTGCATAAGGGCCTCATCGCCGAAGTAGGCGGCCATATTCCGGAGCGATTCACTGGTGCCTTTCACGCCGATGAAGTTTACCTTGAGCCAGGGTGTGCCGTATTTGGTTTCCAGCATTTCCGCAATATAGTTGATGGAGCGGTGACATTGCACTAGATTCAGTTCCGCGGTGTGAGCATTCTTAAGGTCTGCATAAGAACCGTCGCCGGTCATCACCGCAACAATGGTATAGCCGATTTCTTGCAAAATGCGTTCGATTTCCCAGCTGTCGCCGCCAATGTTGTATTCACCCAAGATGTTGATAGGAAATTTGCCGGGCGCTTCTTCGAGTTCACTGGCGCCGATAACCCGGTCCATCAGGATGTTATTGGCGATGTGATGGCCGGCGGACTGGCTGACGCCTTTATAGCCCTCACAGCTAAAGGAGAGCACCGGAATCCCATGCCGGGCTTCGGCCGCTTTGGACACCGCGCCTAAATCGTCACCAATCAGTCCTACCGGGCAAGTAGCGGAAACCGTTATCGCCTTGGGATGGAAGATTTCCACAACCTCGTCGATAACTTTAGCCAGCTTCTTTTCACCGCCGAAGACAATATCGCTTTCCTGCATGTCGGTGGAGAAACTATAGTTAATATAATTCTGCGCTGGGTCATCGGACTTGGCTTTATTGCGGCGGGTACCCCAGGTATAATAAGCACAGCCGATAGGGCCGTGGGTAATATGAACCATATCTTTCAGCGGACCATGCACAACGCCTTTGCAGCCGGCGTAGGCACAGCCGCGATTGGTAATAATGCCGGGAATCGTCCGGGTGTTTGCTTCAATTATCTGGTCCGGTTGCTCTCCGTCTTTGATAAGAATGTGCTTTTTGCGGTTTTTCTGGACTTTGGACGGATATTGATCCAGAATTTCCTGTAACTCTTTTTCAGTAACAGCCATGCTGCTTACCCCCCTTACATCTGCTCTTATACTGCATCTTCGCCGGCTTCGCCGGTACGAACCCGAATCGCATCCAGCATGGGCATAACAATGATTTTACCGTCTCCCACCTTATGCTCGGTCCGGTTGGCAGCCATAATGGCTTCAACAATTCTGGGCACATCTTCGTCATGAGCCAGGATGGTGAATAACCGGCGGGGAAACAGCCGGTGCCCATCCAGAAAACCGTCGATCAATGTTTCCGCATCCGGCTCATCAGCGCCGGCCATAGCCATCATTTTGGCTTTTCGCTCAGCGACGATCGCCGGATCATCTACCAACGCGCCCCGCCCGGTAACCTTAAAGGCAGTAAAACCGGCCACACCGGCTTCAACAAGGGCTTTTTTGGTGGCACTTGTTTTATTCATACGCACTATGGCGAGAATCTCTTTCATGGTGCAGCCCTCCTATCACAGTTCTTTCATGCCGCTTGATACAGTGTATACTTCTGAAACCGGGCTGACGAAAATCTTACCGTCGCCATAAGCTCCCTTTTCGCCTGTCTTAGCTGCATCTATAATTACTTTAATGATTTCCTGTTTGTATTCAGCCCGGACGGCCATTAAGAGCTGTGTTTTGGGGATTTCATCATACACGACGCCGCCGATTTTGATCCCTTTTTGTTTGCCCCGGCCCACAACATCAACAACTGTTACCGCATTAAACCCGGCCGCCGACAGCGCTGCCAGCACCTCGTCTTTTTTGTCCGGTCTGATAATAGCTCTGATTAATATCACAACACTCACTCCTTCATTTTTCGCTCTGGTTTAGGCAATGGCATCAAGGAAACCGTGCTGCATCATGAGCTCTTCCAGACGGTCCTGGGTCATGGGTTTGGGGATAACAAACATTTTATTATTATGAATGGCATTGGCCAAAGCGCGATACTCATTAGCCTGGTTTGCTTCCGGATCAAAGTCGATAACCGTCTTTTTGTTGATTTCAGCGCGTTGAACCAGATTATCGCGCGGTACAAAGTGAATAAGCTGGGAACCGAGTTCCTCAGCGAAAGCTTGCAGGAGCGGAAGTTCATTATCAACTTTCCGGCTGTTGCAGATGATGCCGCCAAGACGAACTTTACCGGAGGTAGCATATTTCTGAATACCTTTGGCGATGTTATTGGCTGCATACAAGGCCATCAGCTCGCCGGAGGCTACAATATATATTTCTTCGGCTTTACCTTCACGGATCGGCATGGCAAATCCGCCGCAAACAACGTCGCCGAGTACGTCATAAAACACATAGTCCAGTTCATCTGTATAAGCGCCGAGGGATTCCAGCATGTTGATCGAGGTGATGATGCCACGACCGGCGCAGCCAACGCCGGGCTCCGGACCGCCGGATTCCACGCAACGGGTATTTTTATAGCCTGGTTTCAAGATGTCTTCAAGATCAATATCGTCGCCTTCATCCCGCAAGGTATCAAGTACTGTCTTTTGACACAAACCGTTTAATAACAACCGGGTGGAGTCAGCCTTCGGATCGCAGCCAACCACCATAATGTTTTTCCCAGCCTCAGCCAATGCCGCCACTGTGTTTTGTGTAGTAGTGGATTTGCCAATACCGCCTTTACCATAAATAGCAACCTGTCTCATTTAAAATTCCTCCCTTTATTTTCTTGGAATGAGATAGTTCGGCTTGCCGGGTTATTGTTGAAAAAAGTTAGTGCTTCGAATATAATAAGTATGGGCATGTCAATAAACCCTTGCCGCCACTTGGGGAATGCGATTTGCCCCCGGCTTCACGGGTACTCGTAATACACGTGAAGCCTTTATTTTTGCCCGAACATCGCTCACCTCCCTGTTTGTCTCGAAAAAAAGACAAGGGCTTACCGCATTGGGAAATGCAGTAAGCCTCATTGCTTTTAAGCCTATTTATTCATTTGCAATTGTCGCAGATACGGTTTTGGCCCTAAAAAACATAAAAGCCATGGGCAGAGAGTTCTGCGCCATAGCTCCATTGCTGTAAACCATTATCTGATGAAACAACTATAGCACAGATAAAACGCTCTCGCAATACTTTGGGATAATTTCGGAAAATTAAGTTTTCTGCAATTATACATTTAGCCGCCTGCTGGTTGCATTCACCGGCATATCCCGCTATAATTTTAGATGAAATCCACTGCCCCGCCGGCAAAAGCGCGATTTACCCCAAAAAGAACGGAGGCCAAGCTTATGGAATCATCCAACGATGAAGTACACGAACTACTGGCGGCTATTGTGGCTACATTGAATAATTGTCTCTACGACCTCTCGGTTGAAAGTGACAGGGACGGCAAAAAAGTAGTTGCCAAGCGCCTGGATTTTTCCCGCCAGAAAGTAATGAGCGCCTGGGAAGCCTACAATCAAAAACGGGCCGGTAAGTAACAGAAAGCTTTATGGGCTTAAAGTCCGTAAAGCTTTTTTACTTACCGAACTTCATCTGCCGGCACCGGCTGCCAACACTCTCCTTTTGGTAAGTAGGATACCAATAAGTGCACACTTCTAATTTCTGCCATTTTAATTATAATAAAAGTAAGAACTCCCCTTACTGCGGCACTATGGCGATAGCGGCGCAAAAGCTGGCCAAGCCGCCGTAAGGACGATTCAAAACAAATCAATAGGAGGGCAGAATTATGGATTTTCTAGATTTGGCCAAACAGCGGTACTCGGTCCGAAAATTCAGCAGCCGGAAAATAGAGCCGGAGAAAGTGGCTGCCGTACTGGCAGCAGGCCGGGTTGCTCCGACGGCGGTCAACTACCAGCCGCAGCGCATCCTGGTGCTGGACTCCGAGGAGAATCTGAATAAACTCAAAGCCTGCACACCCTATCATTTTCATGCGCCCTTGGCTTTGCTCGTGTGCTATGATGCCGCGGTCAGCTGGAAACGTTCCTACGACGGCCGGGATATGGGGGAGGTGGATGCCAGTATTGTCGCCACCCACCTAATGCTGGCAATCACCGCTCTCGGGCTGGGCAGCACGTGGGTAGGCCATTTTGATCCGCAAAAGCTGAAAGCAGAGTTTGCCTTACCGGCCAACATCATTCCGGTTGCGCTGCTGCCGGTAGGCTATCCGGCTGACGCCAGTGTACCCCATGCCAATCACTACACCCGTTTTGCTCTTGGCGAAACCGTTTTTCACAACTCATTTGCCACTGCCTATAATGAGGCTGCGACTACCAGCGGAAAATAATTTTAATACCTTACCGGATCGAGTAGGAGACTACCCATTATTTGAGTAGCCGACCTCTCACACCACCGTACGTACCGTTCGGTATACGGCGGTTCAATAACTTAACGTAAATGCAATACCTCGTATTTCTTCGCTATGTTCATATAGCCTAGGGATTCGAGGTATTTGTCTGTTAGTGTTCTTTTCAGTATCGGACTGTTAGCGATGCGCCAATATCCCAATCTTGTGTTGGCATATTCCCACGCCTTCCCTTTATCCAGTCCCAACTTTCTCAAATTCTCAAACCGTGCTGAGATTTTCTTCCACTGCTTCCACAAGTACATCCTCAGCCTTCGCCTTATCCACTGATTCATCTCCTGTATCTTGTTTCGCATATCTGCTATAGAATAGTATCCCAGCCATCCGGTTGTATATCTTCGCAGTTCCTGCACTATTGTATCAATGGACCGGCCGCGACCGCGGCCGGTTATTTCTTTTACTTTCTGCTTGAACCGTTTCAGCACTTTTCCGTGTGGCCGGATTCCCATCTTTACTGGCGTCTTATGCAAGGAGAAACCTAGAAATTTCTCTCTTAGAGGGCTGCCTATTTTGCTTTTCTTGTGGTTTACTTTCAGCTTCAGGTTTCCCTCAAGATACTTTACACTGCTTTCCATTACCCGCTTTGCCGCACGTTCTGTCTTTACGTAGATATTGCGGTAAGTAGACCTGGGGAATTTCACCCCAAGTCTCTCTCAGAACCGGACTTGAACTTCTCAGCTCATCCGGCTCCCATTATCCAGCCCCAGGATAAATCCCCATTTGCCAGTGTACGAATAACTTTTGTTCGCGTCTGGCAATCTTGCCGAGCCAATCAGTTGCTCGCCGTTTGTGTGTTTCAAATTTCTTGTATTTACGTTGCACCCAGCGAACTAAAGCCCGATTCATGTACTTTAGTACAGAGTATACTTCCGATTTGTAAAAGCGTCCGTAGTAGTTGATCCAGCCTCTGATTACTGGATTGAACATGTGGGATAGGTCTTCAAGAGCCTTGTCTGGTTTTAAATGCATACGCCACTCATGGATGGTCTGCCGCATGGCTTTACTTGCCTTGTTGCTGACCGCTGGAGTGAAGTTGATGAAGTGTTTTCCGTATTTATTCTTTGACCTACGCGCTCGAAAGGTATATCCCAGAAAGTCAAACTTAGTTTCCGGGTGGTCACTTCTGCGGTCGTCGTCTTTGCAATAGACAATACGGGTCTTAATCGGATGCAGTTCCAGTCCACATTCCATCAGCCGATTCTTCAGGTTGTCCTGTAGTTTCTCCGCATCCACTCTGCTACCGCAGTGCGCCACAGCATCATCGGCATACCTTGCAAATGGCTTGTCTGGATGGTTTCTATCCATCCAGATATCAAATGCGTAGTGGAGAAACAGGTTGGCTAGCACTGGACTGATGACGCCCCCTTGCGGAGTGCCTTTCGTCCGTTCATTAATGGTTCCATCCGGCATCTGAAAAGGTGCCGTAAGCCATCTTTGAATGTAGAGGATAACCCATGGATTGTCTGCGTGTTTGCATACCGCCTTCATCAACAGTTCATGATCAATGTTATCAAATAGGCCCTTGATATCAAATTCCAGTATCCAGTCGTATTTCCAGCATCGCTTCCTGGTTACGCCTAAAGCATCGATAGCCGATCTTCCGGGGCGATAACCATAGGAATCCTGATGGAAATGTGGTTCTACTTGCGGTTCGAAATAAAGTTTAACGGTCATTTGTGCTACTCGATCTGCCACGGTGGGTACTCCGAGCACACGTTTTCCTCCCGCCTTTTTGAGGATTTCCACCGCTTTGACGGGTGGAGGAAAATAACTACCGGAAGACATTCGATTCCAGATCTTGTAGAGGTTGTTTTTCAAGTCTGTTTCAAATTCTTCCAGGCTTTCATCGTCGATTCCGGCCGCTCCTTTGTTCGCTTTTACTCGCTCGAATGCCTCCAGCACTACATACTTGGAGATATCATATGGCTTTGTTTTGTTCATTGGTTCCTCCCTTTCCGGTTGACCATTGTTCAAAACTGGATAACACAGCCCCTTCGCTCCATTCCCATTACGAAATTTCATCACTACTACAGGCCGTTCCGCCCCTGCACACCGCATCGATACTTTCGTCCTTACGGGTCCTCCGCTTGGAGTTTTCTCTTGGCATCGGCGAGCAGGTTCCCACGTTCCTAACCGTAGCCTGTGCCACGTTCACGCCGCCTTCATGCCGGTCACCATCTGGACGGTAAGCAGGTTTCCTCCAGATTTATCCCGGGCCAACGACTACCTCCCGGTTTTGATGACATTCCTACGCTTTCGACACATTATCAGCGGTTCACTTGTGTTCGTCTCCATTGGCACTCACCTGACAACGTCTTGCTTCGCCTTTTCCGTAACGCTCACCACCATGGCTTTTGACCACAGCAGCTTACGGTGGTTTGGAGCCTCCACCTGCATGGCGGCTCCGAGGGGCCCTCCCTCATCTAACGGTTAAGCATGGCGCTCGGACTGCTATGCAGTCCTTCGCCTTCGTGGCGCACAATCATCTGCGTACCTTACGAACTTGTGCCCTCGGCTTTCCAGCAGTTTGTCGAACTTCGTCAAATAGATATTGGACAACAGTGGTGACAGGTTTCCTCCCTGCGGCGTTCCCGCCTCAGTCGGACTTATTAGGCCGCCTTCCATGACTCCGCTCTTCAGGTATTTCCGGATGAGCTCGATTACTCGCTCATCTTTCACTTCTTCTCGAAGCATGTTGATGAGGATGTCATGATTCACTGTATCAAAATACTGCGCCAGGTCTAGGTCCACTATTTTCGTGTATCCTTCTTCATAATAGCCTTTTGCCTTCTTTATGGCCTGGTACGCATTTCTCCCCGGTCGGAATCCATAGCTGTTTTCGGAGAATGTCTTCTCAAACATTGGCTGTAATACCTGCGCTATGGCCTGCTGTACGAGCCGGTCCAGCACAATCGGTATTCCCAGCTTCCGCTTGCCTCCATCCGGCTTCGGAATTTCTACCCGTCGCACTGGCTTTGGCTTATATTCTCCGTTTCTCAGTGATGCAAGGAGTCTTTCTTTGTTCTCCTTTAACCATCCCAGCATTTCACCAACTTCCATGCCATCTACCCCTGCCGCGCCTTTCTTGCGCTTTACTTGAAGATAGGCTGCATTGAGGTTGTCTTTGCTTAGAATTCTTTCTAACAGATTTACGCGGTTCTCTTTTGCAGGTTCCAGTGTTGCCATGCTCCGCGCTCCCTTGTTATTCTCTGCTTCCAGCATACCCTGGCAAGGGCAGCCCATTTTACTGGTTTTCTGCTCTCTTAACATGACTTCACCTTCCTTTGCTCACGAACTCGATTATTGTTCAGTCCTTCCCGAAAAAAAAACTTCGGTACTACGACCTCGGCTGACTTCTCACAGTAAATCTTCTTTCAACCATGCTTCGAAAAGTTACCTCCACATGTCTGCGAGACCTCCCCGGGTAAGAACGCAATCTTTCTCTCCATCTATCTGCCACATCTACAGCATAACCTTTCGGATAGTTTCGGGCTTTAGTTTGATTGGCAACCTTACCCAGCTTACACTGCCTTGTATGTGATTTCTGTTCGTCAGACCAGAGATTTGCCGCCGACTTCCTTCAGATTCCATCTCGCGATGGACACCCTTGTCTTTAGCTATACGCTTGGTACTATCAACCCGCGCTCGGGACTTTCACCCGTTAGATTGCGCCCATGCCGGGCGCACCAA
>JAEZQV010000192.1 GCA_023441125.1 Bacillota bacterium | reverse complement strand
CATGGCTGCCGGCTACCAGCATAAACGGCTGGAGCCGCACTTTTCTAACCCCGGCGCTCTGCAGTTGCGCGACGACCCGCTGCAGCGAGGGAAATCCCTCCAGTACATAAATAAACGCGTTCTCTATGCCGGCCTCCTGCAGTTTTAACTGCAGGGCGGCATAAGCGGTGTTGGCGGGGTGAAAGCCGCCATGGCCCATGAAAACTACCGCCTCATCGGGGCCAGCCGTTACGTCGAGCGCCTGGATCACCGTCAGGTAGTCGTCCGGCTGCTTTGCCTGCCCTATGTAGTACAGCAGCGGCCGGCCCAGCGTCAAACGGCGGAATTTTTGTAAATGAGCGTAATCACTGACGATGTCGCGGATTTTTTCATATTCATCGCCGGCAACGATATGCAGCGGCTGGACGTAAACCTCACTGAAGCCCTCTGCCAGCAGACGGTCCAGCGCCTGCCGCTCATTGTCGACAAGGATGCCGTCCCGCTCCGCCAGCCGGCGCATGACCATGCGGGAGGTAAAGGCGCGGCACACCTCATAGCCGGGGAAGGCGGCGCGCATCCGGTCTTCTACGCTTTCAATGCAGGCTTTACGGGCATCGGCGTAAGTGGTGCCGAAGCTGACGACTAAGATCGCCCGTTTATCACATGACCCGAAGGTCTGCTCCATGGTCAATCCTCCAATTCATCTGTTTTGATTTTTTCTGCACCAAACAGCACAGGCCGTACGCAATGTTTTACCATGTATATTGTAGCATCATCGATAATCGTTTTCAATAATCATAATGCTTTCTACTTCATTGCCAAGCAGTGCCCATGAAGCAACCGTCGCACTAATACGGGTAGCAACAATCGCTCGCCGCAGCCTGCGGCAGGCAGCCGACCGCGTCCGCCCGGCAGCGTTGGCAATGATACATCTGCTTGATAAAAACACCGCATTGCTGCCGTATCGACTGAATTCTCCCGGCCTCCATCACAGGAATTTTTTCAAATTTACTGCCCTTGACCGGAATCAATGAAATGACATTGAACAAATAACACCCCAAGCTGCCCGCTGTCGCCGCGATGTCGCCGATGCATTGATCGTTGATTCCTGCGATCACTACCGTATTCACTTTACAGACGATACCGCGTTGCACGGCCATGCGGATTCCCGCTTGCTGATTCTGGCTCAGGAGGCGAAATCCGGCTTCACTGCCGATTTTTTTACCCTGCCAGTGCACAGAACGGTAAATTTTCTCACCGACGCTTGGCTCCAGCGCATTCACTGTTACTGTCAAAAAATTAATTCCCGTTTCCTGTAATTCATCCGCCAGTGCCGGCAGCAGCAAACCGTTGGTCGAGAGGCAAAACTGCGCCGTGCGATCGGCGGCTTTTATTTTCCCGATCGTTTCTTTTACCGCCGGCCAGTTGGCCAGTGCGTCACCGGGACCGGCAATACCGACAATTGTCAGATTCTTTACTTTGCGTTTTGCTGCTAAATATTTCGCCAAAGCGTCTGCCGGCGACAGCACTTTGGATGTCACGCCCGGCCTGGCTTCATTCGGACAGTCGAAGCGGCGCACACAGTAATTGCATTGGATATTGCACTGGGGCGCAACCGGTAAATGGATTCTGGCATATTGGCCACAGTTATCATTGAAGCAGGGATGAACACGCAGGTCAGTCAGGAGAGATCACTCCTTTCGCAACGCGATAAATTTTCGAGCAGATTTTCTGCGCCAGCTTCCAATCATGCGTAATCAACAGATACGCCGTGCCGCTGTTGTTCTGATTCTCAAGTAAAAGTTTTATCATCTGCGCCTGTGAAATAACATCCAGCATACTGGTTGCTTCATCTAAAATCAGCAGCTTGGGCTGCAAAGTCAAAACTCTGGCCAGACAGGCCCGCTGGATTTCCCCGCCGCTCAACTGGCGGGGATATTTTTCGAGGTGTTCCTCGTACAGGCCATATTGACGCAGCCTAGCCAACAGGCTTGGCCGGCTGAACGGCAAGTGATAAATGGTATACGGCTCTTGCAGACTGTCCAATAATTTCATTTTCGGATTAAAGGCCATTTCCGGATGCTGAAAAACCATTTGAATGCTGCGGCGAATGTGCACGTCAAAGGGCAGCCTTATCTGTAAACCTTCGAACTCGATATGACCGTGGGACGGTTTGATCAACCCGCCCATAACCTTGGCAATGGTCGATTTGCCGCTGCCGCTTGCACCGACAAGGCCAATTGTTTCGCCGGTATCGATGGCAAGATTGCTGCGGGAAACAACGTCCCGGTAGCAAGGCACCAGCCGATTGCCGGTATTGTAACGGACTGCCACATCAATCAGTCGCATCAGCATAGCGCCAGCACCTCACTTTCTGTGTCCCGAGGTTAAAAAACGGCGGTTCCTGGTTGCACTTGGCGGTGCGTTTTGAGCATCGGGCGAAAAAAACGCAGCCGCCCCGGCATAGTTCTGCATGGGGCGGTGCGAAGCCGTCCAAAACATGCAGCCCATTTTCCGGCAAAGCGGCGATGAGCGCCTGCGAATACGGGTGCAAGGGACGGGTAAAGAAATCTTGTTGCGGCCCATATTCCAAAACAGTGGCTGCATATAGTACCACGATGTTGCTTGCCAGCTCTTGGGCAAACGCCAAATCGTGGGTCACGCACACCAGCGCGGTCTCCGGCATTGCCTTGAAACTTTGTATAACTTCCGCCACTCGTTGTTTATCTAACCCCTTGGTTGGCTCGTCTGCCAGAATCAGCTGCGCCGCCCGCGCTGTCCCGATGGCGATTAAGACCCGTTGTTTCATGCCGCCGCTTAGCATATGCGGATACTGGCTGCTGACTTTGGCTGCGTTGTTGATGCTAAATTTTTGCAATAACCTTACGGCCAAATTTTGTCTGGCGGCTGCGGTGGCCAGGGGAAGGCCCTCTGTCAATTGCTGGCCAATGCGCATCACCGGATTCAGCCCATTGCCGCCGCCCTGCGGAATATAGGCGATCTCCCGGCCGCGAATCTTTGTCAGTTCCTTGGGGGATAACGTTACCAAGTTCTGCCTGTGCCACATAATACAGCCCGAGATTTTCGCAGTTTCCGGCAAAAGCCCCAGGATAGCCAGCAGGATCATACTTTTCCCGCTGCCCGATTCCCCCAGCAGGACTGTTTTTTCGCCCGGCTTTACCGTTAAGTCGAAGCCGCGAACCACTGCAAGGTTGTTCCGCCCTTGAAATTTGACGTTTAAGTTGCGGATATTCAGCATGGTACACTCCTATTCCATTTCCTGCTGGTAAAAATCGCAGATCAGCATAAAACCCATCGCGCATAAAAAGATGCAAACCACCGGCGGCAGATACCACCACCACAGGTTGTTCAGCACACCATCACGAAAAAAGGCATAATGCAAAATACTGCCCCAGCTTGTTTGTTCCACAACGCCAATTCCCAAAAAGCTAAGCCCCGCCTCGGTCATGATGGCCGTAATAACAGCGAGACAGCCTTTCACCATAACCAATTCCCTGAGGTTGGGGATAATATGGAACAAAAGAATTTTCCAGTCACTCAGCCCCAATACTTTTTCCATCTGAATGTATTGCATTTCCTTGATTTTTAAAACCTGGGAACGGACGATCCGGGCAAAGGCAGCCCAGGCTGTAATGCAAATTACAAGAATAATATTGGTGAGGCCGGCGTCAATAAAAGCAATCAGCAGCAAAATCAGCGGCAGGGTCGGCAGCACGATGACAATGTTGCAGACGCCCGTAATCAAAGTATCTATTTTGCCGCCATAATAACCGGCGACAACACCCAGCCCGGTCCCGATGAAGGTAATAACCCCCGCCGAAACAACGCCAACCAGCAAGGATACCCGGCTGCCATAAATCAGCTCACTCAAAATATCTTCGCCGATATCATTGGTGCCGAGCCAATGACTGAACGATGGTTTTAAAAAAGGTTCACCCATGGCCGCAGGGTCGTATGGCGCCAGCCAGGGCGCCAGGACTGCCAACAGCAGGAAAAATAGTAAACTCGCAATCCCGGCCCACAATAAAATTTTTCGTTTATTCAATTTCCCTAGCTCCCTTTACCCGTGGGTCAAAAGAAATATAAAGCACATCAGCCAGCAAACTAAAAGCCATGATGCACATGCTCAGTAACATAAAGCAGCCTTGTAAGACCGGAATATCTTTGGTCATAACGGCTTGATAAATCAGGGTTCCCATGCCGTTCCAGGAAAAGACCACCTCCAGCAGCATCGTTCCCGCCGCCGCGTAGCCAAATTGCAGACAAACAACGGTAATATACGGCAGCAAAGCATTGCGCAAACCATGGGAGTAAATAACCGCCTGTTCGGAGAGCCCTTTACCGTAAGCCGTCAGGATATAATCTTCATTTTTAATACCCGCAATCGAACTCTTGACGATGAAAAAGTTGTAAACGGTACGCTCCAAGACTAAAACACTCATCGGCAGCAGCATATGCCACAGGACATCGGCCAGGTTGCCCATACCGGTAGTCAGCCCGGAACGCATGCCGCCCACCGGAAACAGTCCGCTCTGAAAGGAAAGCACCACCAGCAAAATAATCGCAATACAATACGTCGGTACCGTATACAGAAACATGGCCAGAACAGAAAAAGCCAGGTTGATTTTGCTGTTTTTCTTCCAGCCCGCATAGGCGCCCGCCGCCAGGCCGAGCACCCCGGAGATAATAATTGCCGGCACGACCAGCAGCAGCGTCCATTGTAAACGGCGCAAAATAATCGCCAGCACGCTTTGTTTACTGATGAAAGAGTCGCCGAAATGCAAGGTAATAGTGTTGCCAATATAAGCCAGATATTGTTCCGTCAGCGGGTTCGCCAAGCCGTAAGCATGCCGCAACGCCTCTAATGTATCGGGATAGCGATAAAACAGGTAATAATAGTCTTCTTCGCCTAAAATGTGGACCAGCGGCTCACCCGGCATATAATGAATCAGGAGGAAGTTTATCGTCGTGACCAGCCAGAGGATCAGAGCATATTCAGTTATTTTCTGCAAAAGATACTTACATCTAAAAATTCTCTTTCGCCCCTTCATCGATCAGCGGCGCATAGACACCACTCGGTTTATACTCGGCGGCCAAAATTAAATTGATAATGTCTTCAAGCATTGCCGCCGTCCCCTGCAAGCCTACATACGGTATGCCGCTTAAGTCAACTTTATCAAAAACCGGATAACTGTAGCGGAAAAGCGGAATTTTCATTGCTGCACTTACTTCTTGCTCAAACGAAGAGCCAAAAAGCAAGACACTGTTGCTTTGCCGGATTCTGGCATAAACGTCATTGCCATCCTGCTGGGCGCCTGCGGCGGCGACAACAACATCCAGGCCGATTTCTTCCGTGAGAAATTTTTGCAGACCGCTCAGATGCATGCTGTCGCCGACCACGGCTGCCGGCATATCGTACAAGGTTTGCAAATAATGCGTTGCCCGCTTTAAAATGGGTTTAATTCCTTCATTTAAATTGGCGATTTCGCCGGAAAAATCAATATTCAGCGCTGCGCCGATCTGATGTAAAAAATCCGTACAGCCGGTGATGCCATAAGGATAGTCG
>JAEZQV010000174.1 GCA_023441125.1 Bacillota bacterium | reverse complement strand
GGTCACCGGTTCAATCCCGGTCACTAGCTCCATTTTAATACGGCGGCGTAGCTCAGTTGGCTAGAGCATGCGGTTCATACCCGCAGTGTCCGGGGTTCAAGTCCCTGCGCCGCCACCAAAAAACCTTGTCAAGTGACAAGGTTTTTTTATTGTCTGCAGCCATATCTGATTATGCCCCGGGGCTTTCCTTGCTCCCCTCTTTGCTTGCCGCATAGCGGCTTTCGAAATAATATAAAAAGTTCACAGGATAATGCTCCTGTGAACTCAATATTTAATTACTGGTGGGACTAACTGGACTCGAACCAGTGACCCCTACGATGTCAACGTAGTACTCTAACCAACTGAGCTATAGTCCCTTAACACATAAGTAATTATATTGCGGTTATCTAAAAAAGTCAAGCATCTAATTTATAAATTAGTACAGGATATTATTGGCGATTACCAAACGCTGAATTTGATTTGTGCCTTCGTAAATCTGCATGATTTTAGCGTCACGCATATACTTTTCGGCCGGATATTCTTTGGAATAACCATAACCACCCATGACCTGAACCGCATCAACCGTCACCTTCATGGCTGTATCAGCAGCAAAGCATTTGGCAATAGCCGATTCCTTAGCATAGTTAACCCCCTGGTCTTTCAGCCAGCAAGCCTTGTAGACCAACAGACGCGCAGCTTCAATCTGCATAGCCATATCGGCAAGCATCGCTTGCACTAATTGGAAAGATGCGATTGGTTTATCAAATTGTACCCGCTCTTTGGAATACTTCACCGCCAGTTCAAAAGCCGCCTGGGCCAGACCTACCGAAACTGCGCCAACAAAAGGCCGGGCAGCATCCAGAGTTTTCATGGCGATTTTGAAGCCTTCCCCTTCGCGGCCAATGCGGTTCGCCAACGGTATACGCACATTGTCAAGAATTAATTCGCAGGTGTTGGAAGCGCGGATGCCCATCTTCTCCTCTTCCTTACCTACTGAAAAACCGGGCGTGTTGCGGTCTACGATAAAAGCAGTAAGGCCACGGATACCGGCAGATTTGCGGGTATTGGCAAAAATTACATAAATTTCGGCAATACCACCATTGGTGATAAAGCATTTTGTGCCATTAAGAATGTATTCATCGCCATCTTTTACGGCTGAAGTAGCAACCGCACCTGCGTCAGAACCTGCTCCCGGCTCCGTCAGGGCAAATGCAGACAGTTTACCATTGTTTAAAACATTGAAAAATTTTCTTTTTTGCTCTTCATTTCCCAATAAAAAAACCGGATAAGAAGCTAAAGCATTGGCAGCTGTGGTGGTGGCTACACCGGCACAACCTTTACCCAGTTCTTCGTAAATTAGAGCGATGGAGAGTGCATCCAGCCCAGGACCGTCATATTCTTCGGGAACAGTTAAATTGAGCAGGCCGGCTTCATCCAGTTTTTTCCACAATTCAGGTGGAACCACACCTTCTTTGTCCATTTCCAACGCGTGAGGCGTGATTTCTTTAGCGACAAATTCATTTACCATTTTTTGCAGATCCAGCTGATCGGGAGTAAAGTTAAATTCCATGCTTTGCCTCCTTGTGTTTGCATGATACCAAAAAATTCTAATGATAAGTATACCGCATAATGTTTTCTTTGTTAACACTTATTCACGAAAAAAATAAAAAAAAGCGCTATTTTAACAGTAATTTAGCGCCAACTGCAAGTAGGACCAGGCCCAATACCTGCGTGGGACTGCAAGGTATGCGTTCCAGACCGAACCCACCGCAAAAATCGATGGCAATAGCGGTTAATACCTGCCCAACGATAATGGCTGTGGTTGCATTGGCAACGCCCACGCCGGGAATGCTGGCCGCAACCAGATAAATTATCGCTACGCCAACAACCCCTCCCAGCCAGGAGTACCAAGGTACATCCTGCCAGGCGTAAAAATTGCCTTTACCCATTTTAAATAGAAAGAGCAGCACCAACACTAAAATAGTTCCGGTAATATGGACTACAAAGGTTGCCTCCACAAGACCGATTACCTTGCTGAGCGAAGTATTGAGCGAGCCTTGTACCGCCATTAATACGCCTGATATAAACGCTAACACAAGTGGCAGCATTTCGCCGGAAATTAAATTCAAAACGACCCGCCTCCGTAAGTAGTCCAACTATAAGTGTAGTATAATACGTAACGGCGGCTAATATTCCGGGTGGCTGCAAAAAAACAACAGGCGTTTAGCCTGTCACTGTCATTCAACTATATATACGGTTACGCGCTGAACACCAAAGTTTAATGCGTCACGGCGACTGTCAAACGCTAAATCTATGGTATTGCCTCTGATCGCACTACCAATGTCATCCGCGATTGCATAACCGTAGCCTTTGATGTATAGCCGGGTTCCTAATGGAATTACCGACGGATCGACAGCAACTAAACCTTTACGCAAGAGATTCCCCCGATATGTATAACTGCCATTGCCGGGATCTTGCGCAGAATAGGCAGATGCCCTCATAACAAGCGAACGGCTGTACCTGCTTGGCTCACCAGCTAAACGTTCCAGATAAGAAAAAGTTTCCTTGTCAACAACACCATTCGCCTCAAGGCTTGTACTATTTTGGAATTCCTTTACGGCTCTGGCAGTAGCCGGACCAAAAATGCCGTCGATCTCACCGGCATAAAAGCCGCCGTCCGCCAGAAGTTTTTGTATCGCGCGCACTTCATCGCCGCGGGCACCAAGCGTTACCGGTGCTTTTGTCTGTTGTTCCGCAGCCAGTCCCACTGTAGGAGCGCCAACAACAAACAACATAAGCAATGTGAAAATAACTGCTAAAAGAAATCTTTTCAAAACAACACCTCTCTTATCATCCGCCGCCGAAAATTTATCATTAGCAATAATAAATTTTCATAAGCTTAGGGCCTCCGGGGTTAGCTGTCGGGTTAGGGCCAAAGAGAAGGAAAGAATAGCCCCTCCGCCTTACGCGGATTCACCCCTTTATTTGTATTGGGTCCCCCGTACCTGTGCAAGGATTCGGCATTATAAATATAATACACGGAAATGCCGGTTTGGTCAAATCGGCAAGCAGCCATATTTTAATTTTAGCACCGGCAAACTTTCAATTCTTTAATTTTTCTGTCTATTCTCTTTGCGGGTTTAAATCCCCAGCCCGGAGCAGAGTTCTTTGCTGGCTATACCGTTAACCGGGATGCCTTCGTTGGCCTGGTAAGTTTTAACCGCTTCTTCGGTCATAACCCCAAACAGCCCGTCGGCCCGTCCCTGAAAATACCCCAATTCTTTTAATTTGAACTGTAAGGCCGCGACATCCGGACCGGTTGTTTTATATTTTAAATTTCTTTCGACTTTTACCTTCCTGCCTTCAATACGCACCGGCGTACCAATAGGAATCCACTCAAATAATTCCTCAATATCTTTATTGCGCATTCGAATACAGCCGTGGCTGGCAAACTGACCAATTGACCACGGCTTATTGGTGCCATGAATGCCAAAGGTACCCCAGGGGACATTTAAGCCCATCCAGCGGGTGCCAAAACCGGTCCCCCAGTCGTAGTCCTTCCAGACCACATTCCATTCGCCGATTGGTGTCGGTGTCTTACTTTTTCCCACTGCGATCCGGTATTTCTTGTATACTTGATTATCATTATAGATTTCCCGCACGCGGGACTGAATGTTTCCCACTATGCTGATCTGGCC
>JAEZQV010000116.1 GCA_023441125.1 Bacillota bacterium | reverse complement strand
TATATAATCTGGGCATATTAATTGAACCAAAAGCCGGCAGCCGTCAGCCGGAAATTATGAGCGAAATTTTACAGCAGATTGAAAAAGACGGCCAGGAAACGATTGTCTGTCCTGTTAACGGCCAGGTGCCGCATGAGACTCTGCAACAGGCTGCTCTTACCGCATTCCCGGACTGCCTGACCTATGGCACCAACCGGCTGGCCTTTGCCATCGCTTTGCCGACCAAAAAAGACCTGGGGCGGCGCTGGTTCCTTAAGCGGCTGGAAGGGGAAAACAAAAGTAGCTATCAGTTGATAGCTACTACCGATGTATCCGTCATCCATATTGAAGCTGACTGACCGGAGGGCTACAGGAAGTTGACCTGCCCGTTGGAAAAAGATTTAATCCGGGCCAGTGACTCGACCCGATACCCGGCGTCGGTCAGTTTCTGAGCGCCAGGCTGGAAGGACTTTTCAATGACAATGCCGATCCCTACTACGGTGGCGCCGGCCTGCTCGACAATGCTGGCCAGGCCGGCAGCGGCTTCCCCGTTGGCCAGGAAATCGTCAATAATCAGGACGCTGTCCCCGGGCTGAATAAACTGCCTGGACACCATGATGGTATTGCTTTCCCCCTTGGTATAGGAATACACCTTGGCGGTATACACTTCCTCACTGGTTACTTTCGGCTTTTTCTTGCGGGCAAAGATGACCGGCACATGCAGGATAAGTCCGGTCATTACCGAAACGGCAATACCGGAAGACTCGATAGTGAGAATTTTAGTAATGCGTTCCCCTGTAAAGCGATTGACAAATTCCTCTCCCATTTTCAGCATGAGGTCAGGATCAATCTGCTGGTTTAAAAAAGAGTCTACCTTTAATAAACAATTATCTATAATCAATCCATCGCTTTGAATTCGTTGTTTTAATAAATCCATAACAGCCTCCTGTATTGTTGGGCATGGTCAGAAAAAGTAAAAAAGCCCTAACGGGGAAACTCCGCTGAGAATGCGAGCGAAACTTCCCCGTCAGGGCTTTTTCCTTCCTGATAGAAAGTTAACTTTCGCCTGGATAAGGGCAACACCGGCTGCTGCCTTCGCTGTCGCTCGGCATAAGTCGTGTTTTCTTTATTGGGGTAGCAGGCGCGTAGACAGGCAATTTACGGTTGCCGGTAGAAACTTCTGGGCCATATTCCCAAAATTATACGAGTAATAAATGTTTTAAACATTATTTTAGCAAGCTTTTTGTAAGATTGTCAATCCAATGTGAAACAAATTTCGACATTAAGTCAGTAAAATAGATCATAGCGAGGTGTAACTCCATGGAACATGGTGAGAAAGTCCCTTTGCCGACCATCGCAGAGCTGGACGGGAAACAGATAGATTACGAGCTGATCGATACGCCGCGGCCGATACGCTCAGTGCCGGATGGCGTAAAGATATTGCATATTGAAGCCGGGCAGACGGCGCCGACGCTTATTCTTACTACCGACAAGGGTTTCTATGCGGCCATTGTTTCGGGTGCGCGGGGTAAACTCGACCTTAAGGCCGTCGGTGTGTTATTAGGCTGTCAAACCGTTGCTATGGCAAGCAAACACGAGGTCCAGGCGGTGACCGGGTATGAACCGGGACAAATTCCGTTAACCGGCCATGGTCTTCCCTGTATCATGGATCGCCTGCTGCTGCAGCATGAATATATCTATGGCGGAACCGGCCAGGGCACCGTGACGCTGAAAATTAAGCCGCAGGCAGTATATGCCGCCAATGTTGTTATCGCCGAACTGGCTGATGACGGTGAAGCCTGAGAGGATTGCATAGATAGCAGTAAGCGGGAATTTAGGCAACCGGGAGGATATTTTTATGAAGTATCAGGTAATTTTATTCGATTTGGACGGAACGCTGACCGATCCGAAAGTAGGCATTACCAAATCGGTGCAGTATGCATTGGCCAAATACAATATCCACGAGCCGAATCTGGACAAGCTGATTCCTTTTATTGGTCCGCCGCTGGCGGAGTCCTTTCAGGAGTTTTATGCTTTCAGTCCGGCGCAGGCTCTCACCGCCGTAGGCTACTACCGCGAATATTTTACCCAGGCCGGCATGTATGAAAATGCCGTCTATCCGGGAATAAAAGCCATGCTGGCCGAACTGACAAAGGCCGGCAGGCAGTTAATTATCGCCACATCCAAACCTACCGTGTTCTCGGAACAGATCGTGTCTCATTTTGACCTGGCGCAGTACTTCACCCATATTGTCGGCAGTAATCTTGACGGCTCCCGCATTCATAAAGCGGAAATCATTGCCTATATCTTAGCTGAGCTGCCGCAAATTTCCCGGGAAAAAATCGTTATGGTCGGCGACAGAAAGCATGATATTATCGGTGCGCAGCAAAATGGCCTTGCTGCCATTGCCGTCAGCTACGGATATGCTACGCCGGCAGAATTGGCGCAGGCCAAACCTGCCTTCCAGGTTGCGACTGTAGCCGAGCTTGCCGCGCTATTGCAAGCCTGACCGAACAAAATATCGTTGTGGCAGCCTGTAAAAATCTGCTTTGCATTGAAAAGCGTATTTCACAAAAACTATCTTTATAGTTTGCAAAGGAGGCGAACCGGAGTGAATCACAAACTGAACCGCAAGCATGGTAAATCTTTCAACCGCCGACTGAAACGCATGGCTGCTGCCGCTGCTGTTGCCGGCGCCGCGCTTGTTTCGTCAGCTTTGCTGCCGGGAATGCCGGCCACAGCGCATGCCTCTGCCGCCCCGCATACGGCCATGAAGCCTGACAAAGGTGTGCATCACGTAGTTAGGTCGCCTAAGGGAATTTACAATATGCAGACAGACAGTAGGACCCCGCTGAAGAAGGCTGCCAGGATGCAGGCCAGAGCGGCCGCCCAGCCCACTGAGCAAACTGCTAAGCAAGCTCCGGCTGCCAAGCAGTTAGCTAAACCTGCCGCGACGGAAACCGGCGGCGCACAGGCGCATACCCCAAAAAAGGTGCAGGCTGCGCCGGCAAGCGATAAACCAGCGGCGCCGGAGGCGGGGAAGTCTCAGACCGTGCTTGACGTCAAAGCCACGGCCTATGCTCCCGGCCCTCACGACAATGACCAGTGGGGCGATAAAACCTATCTGGGCACCACTGTCCGGCCTGGTGTTATCGCGGTAGATCCCAAAATAATTCCGCTGGGCTCCAAGGTTTATCTTGAATATCCGGATGGCACCGGGCATTATGCAGTGGCCGAGGATACCGGCGGGGCCATTAAAGGCAACCGGATTGACATTGCGATGAGCTCGGTCGATAAGGCCTATGACTTTGGCATTAAGAATGTAAAAGTGCATGTGGTAGACAAAAAAGCATAGTGTGTACCTGAAAATAGCTCCACCACTAGTTTAGGATGAGGTGGAGTTATTATTTTTATTTTGTAGTGATTTATGACAAGAAGTTATAAATATATATTTACATTTTTATACATAAATAGAGGAATTTGTTTATCTAAAAGAGAATATTAGTAAAAAATAACATTAAATGACACAACGTTTGCAGGTATGTGAAAAACTGAGGCGGGCAATGAAAAAATGTGGTGAAAGACTGAGGATATCATGACACTTTCTAACCTGACTACCAGATTGAATGTCAAGGCTATCTGTATCATTTCGGCAGTGATGCTGTTTTTTGCAATCTACAATCACTGGATATCGTATCAGGAAAGAAAGGCAGCGGCTGCGCAGAATATGGAGATGCTTACTGCCTATTTGGCGGCAGCTGTCCCAGCCGAGCTTTTGCTGGCCGCCAATGATCAGGCCGATAGCGGGAATACTCCACCCGAAAAGCAGCTGATGGTTATGAGTAATAGGCTTCAGTCTATTATCAAGAATATTTTTCTTTCGACCGCCAATACCGTTAAATTTGGAATATACTCGCGGCAATTTCAGCGGATTGTTGCAATTGGTCCCGAGATGGACAAGTCCTTGCTGTGGAATGTACCGCCGGGCGCGTTTGCCGATATGTTCGCGGCCGATCGTGCCAAACTGGGTGAGCAACGGCGTTCGGTGTTGTGGTACGGCTCCCATATATCGTACTATGTCAGACCCATTGAATATCAGGGCGAAATCATCGGTTATTTTTTCGCCTGCACCAATCTGGACAAGATTAAAGACGACGTATTTCTGACAATCCAGAAAAATGTGTTCGGCAGTGTGGCCGCATTAGTCATTGCCATTATGCTCTTCCAGGATATCTTTATTCGCCTGAAACGGGAGCTCACTTTATTTGCTGAAGCCACGGTAGAGGGGCGGGGCCGGGACTTTGAGAGCAAAATCCCGGAGCTAAATCCCATCTTACAGCATCTTAGTGAGCAAACCGAACAGATGGCCCGGCTGGACCGTTTGAATATAATCGGGGAGATGGCGGCCAGTATCGGCCATGAAGTTCGTAACCCAATGACAACGGTACGAGGCTTTTTGCAGTACCTGGGTAAGAAACCGACCTTTACGGATTATGGCTCTCAGTTTGAACTTATGATTGAAGAACTGGACCGGGCCAACAGCATCATCACCGATTTTCTATCCCTGGCCAAGAACAAGGCTATGGACTTTAAAGATAACGATCTCAATACGATTATCCGGGATGTTATCCCGATGCTGGAAGCGGACGCCTTGCGGTTCAACTGCCAGATCATCCTGGATTTACAAGCGGTCCCGACAATTTGTCTGGACGAAAATAGCTTGCGGCAGCTTATTTTGAATATAGTTAGAAACGGCATAGAAGCTATGCCGCAGGGGGGGAAGGTGGAGATCAGCACAGTAAGTCAGGGTTCACGGGTATTACTGACTTTTGCCGATCAGGGGAGCGGTATTGCCAATGAGATTCTGGACAAACTGGGCACGCCTTTTTTTACAACCAAGGACAATGGAATTGGTCTTGGGTTGGCCGTATGTCATCGAATTGTACAGCGGCACGGGGCTAAAATCACCGTAGAAAGTCAGCCGGGTAAAGGCAGCAAGTTTATCATTACCTTTACCCAGGGAATAAAAAACGCATAATCCAGTGAGGTGGGGCCAAATGTCCGAACGGTTTGTAGCCGCTTTCTTTTTGCTAATAAGTTCTTTATACGTTTATTTTGCCCGTGAATTGTCCTTTGGCAGCACTTCCGTACCCAAGGCGGGGTTTCTGCCGATGATTGCCGGGACGATCGCGGTGATCTTGGCTGTTGCTGTTGTTATTAGGTCAATGATGGCCGACTCTGCCGGAAAAGACAGTTGTTTCAGCTGGCGGAGATTGATTTTCCTGATAATTGGGCTAATCGTTTATGTAATCCTGCTCAATCTGAGCGGGTACCTGGCGACTACCTTTATTACCATGTTCTATCTGCTAAAGGTAACGGAAACGGAGGGCTGGCTTACCCCTTGCCTGCTGTCAGTCAGTATTGCCAGTTGCTTCTATGTTATCTTTGTGAATTTGTTAGGCTGCAATCTACCGTGAGGCTGGGAGGAAGACATGGATATTGTAACTATGCTGCTCAATGGATTCTATGTTAGTATTTTGCCGGCCAATCTGCTGGCCTGCATAGTCGGTGTGCTGATCGGCACCCTGGTAGGGGTATTGCCGGGAATTGGACCGGTAGGGACAATTGCCCTGCTGCTGCCCTTTAGTTTTAACCTGGACGCGACCGCTTCCCTTATTATGTTTGCCGGTATTTATTACGGCTCGATGTTTGGGGGATCAACAACTTCCATCCTGCTAAATGTTCCTGGCGAGGCTTCCTCGGTGGTTACCTGCCTGGACGGCTATGCCATGGCGAAAAAAGGGCGGGCCGGCGCTGCTTTGGCTATTGCCGCCATCGGTTCTTTAATTGCGGGAACGATGGGCCTGATTGGCCTGACTTTTTTTGCCCCTTTGATGTCCAGGCTGGCGGTCACGTTTGGACCACCGGAATATTTTGCCATTGCAGTGGTAGGGCTGATTCTGCTAATGAAATTTACCGGTAAGTCCATGCTGAAATCGGGCTTGATGGTAATGGTTGGCATTATGCTGGGGACGGTTGGCCTGGACAGCTTAACCGGTGTCAACCGCTTCACCTTTGATGTGGATGAACTGCAACGGGGTGTGGAATTCTCCATAGTGGCCATGGGGATATTCGGCGTGAGCGAAATATTGGATACCCTTGTGCAGACCAACAGGGAAACTGATGTTCAGTCTTTTAAGTTCCGTGAGTTGTATCCTAACAGGGAAGAAATCAGGCGGTCCGTTCTGCCGATCTTCCGGGGGGGAATCATCGGCTTTCTGGTAGGGCTTCTGCCCGGACCGGCAGCCACGATTTCGACCTTTGTCTCCTATGCGGTAGAGAAGAAGCAAAGCAAGCGGCCGGAGGAATTTGGCCAGGGCGCCATTGAAGGGGTTGCCGGTCCGGAGTCGGCCAATAATGCGGCGGCTTCCGCCACGATGATTCCGCTGCTATCGCTGGGATTGCCGTTTTCAGCCTCTTCCGCCATCTTGCTCAGCGGTTTTCTGATTCACGGCATCGTACCTGGTCCGACCCTGGTGACCCAGAACCCGGATTTGTTCTGGGGCCTTATTGCCAGCATGTACCTGGGCAATGTCATCCTGCTGATTGTCAATCTGCCGCTGGTGGGCGTGTTTACCTGGATTTTGAAAATACCGATCAATATACTGATGCCGATCGTGCTGATGATTACCATGACCGGCGCCTATTCCATCAACAACAGTATCTTCGATGTAGCCCTGCTAATTCTTTTTGGCATACTTGGCTTTTTCATGAAGCAGGCCGATTATGAACCGGCGCCCTTGGCGCTGGGACTGATTTTAGGCCCGGTATTGGAAAATGGTTTGGCGCAGGGCCTGATCATTGGCGACGGACATATTTGGTTCTTATTTTCGCGGCCGATTTCCGGCACCATTCTCTGGCTGGGAGTAGGCTTGCTGCTGTTTCAGCTAGGGAAATGGCTGATAAGGCGGCGGATGGGCAATTCCGCATCAAAAGCGGAGAAGGAGGCTTGCTAATGGGAGCAAGACAGGTTTAACTCCTAGAAGGTGTGCGGGAGGTTGTTGTGGAGAATCGGATCATCCTGGTCGTACTGGCTATTTTTTGGTGTATGACCTTTGTGACGGGAAGCTGCGGGGTGGGAGCCCCATACCCGGCTAAGCCGATTACCGTGATTGTGCCGTTTGCCGCCGGCAGCAGTACCGACACTATCGCGCGCATGCTGGAAAAGCCGGCGCGACGATACTTGGGGCAGCCTTTCATCGTCGTCAATAAACCGGGAGGAGCCGGCACCATCGGCGCCAATGCCCTGGCAGGCGCCGATGCGGACGGCTACACCGTCGGGATTATTGCTACGAGTGTCATGGTGCAACCGCTGTACGGACAAACCAGATACCATTATCCCACCGCGCTGGAGCCGCTGGCCAAGGTAGTAACGGCGCCGATGGTTATCGCCACTCTAACGGACCAGCCCTGGAAAAATCTTGACGAGTTAATTGCATACGCTAAAAATCATCCGGGGGAAATTAAGATCGGTCATTCGGGCCTGGGGACGGCAACCCATATCACGGGTGAAGCGTTTGCCCGGGAGGCCGGGATTGATATTGTACAGGTCCCGTTTAGAGGGGACTCGGAATCGCTGGCAGCCTTGCTGGGAGGGCATATCCAGCTCATTGTGGCGGCTACGCCGTGCCCGTTGAAGGAACATGTCAGCAACGGCACAATCAGGCTTTTGGGGGTAGCTGAGGAAAAACGCTTAACTCTCCCAGGTTTAGAAAATGTGCCGACATTGCAGGAACAAGGCATCCATGTGGCCTTTAGTTTTTGGAACGGCATAGCTGCTCCCAAAGGTCTCCCGGCGGCCGACAAGGCCCGGCTGGCTGCGGGCCTAAAAGAAATGATTAATGATCCGGGGTTTAAAAAAGAAATGGCAGGCATCGGCATGCCGGTCGAGTATCGGGGGCCGGATGAGTTCAGTGAAGAATGGATTACCGATAATGCCAACCTTACCAAAATTGTAAAAGAAACCGGTATCGCTGACTTGATAGCCGCTCAGAAGAATTAATATTGCCCCAATAATCCCTGTATTGTGCTGATTGTCAGCAAAGCGAGGCAGGCATTACTGTAAAAGGTGAGCGGAGGCTTATGGTGGAAACAAATCGGATTCTCTTTATTTCACTAATCATCTTCTGGTGTATGCTAGTTATGACAAGAAGCTGTGGCATGGAAGCCGAGTACCCGGCTAAACCGATTACCGTGATCGTACCGTTTGCCGCCGGCGGCGGCCTGGATATGGTAGCACGAACTTTGGAAAAATCTGCTCAGCAACATCTCGGACAACCGTTTGTTGTAGTCAATAAGCCGGGAGGGGCTGCAACTATCGGTATGAATGAACTGGCTGGCGCCAGTCCAGATGGTTATACCGTCGGAATTGTTCCGTTGAGTGTGATGCTGCAGCCCATGTATGGGCAAACTAGGTACCATTATCCTACGGCCCTGGAGCCGTTGGCTAAGGTTGTTTCAGCACCGGCGATTATTAGTACTTTAGTGAACCAACCCTGGAAAAATATCGATGAACTAGTCGCCTATGCCAGAAAACATCCCGGTGAGATTAAATTTGGCCATCCGGGGTTAGGCACTTCACCCCATATCACAGGCGAGGCATTTGCTTTGATAGCGGGTATTGATATAGTACAAGTTCCGTTTAAAGGAGATTCGGAATCCCTGGCTGCACTGCTCGGAGGTCATATCCAACTTATCATTACTACGCCGTCTTCTATCAAAGAACATATGAAAAATCGCACAATTCGAACCCTTGGGGTAGCTAGTGAAAAGCGGTTAACCATTCCCGGCTTTGAAAGTGTTCCAACCTTGGAAGAACAAGGTATCCACGTTGCTTTTAATTTTTGGAATGGTATCGCAGCCCCCAAAGGTCTCCCGGCAGCTGAAAAGGCGCGGCTGACAGCCGGACTAAAAGCAATGATCAATGACCCAGCGTTTATAAGAGATATGGAGAATGTCGGAATGCCTGTTGAATACCTGGGGCCAAAGGAATTCAGTGAAGAGTGGATCACCGATAACGCCGAACTTACCAAGATTGTCAACGAAACCGGCATAGCCAATTTGATAGCCGCTCAAAAAAATTAATTGCAAAACCGTTATTGTATTTATAATGAAATTTCGCAGCAAAGCCTAGCCGGTCAACCCCATTTCAGAATATGGAGGATGAGTGTTTGATGAGGTCAAAACGGATTTTTTTTGCTGTACTGAGTATTTTGTTATGCATGACACTGCTGGCTGGCGGTTGCGGGATGAAAGCCAACGAAAGTGTGGTTGAAGTAAAATATCCGACCAAACCGATTAATGTAATCGTACCATTTGCCGCCGGCGGCACCACGGACACGATTGCGAGGATGCTGGAAAAATCGGCACTGCAACATTTTGGTCAGCCGTTTGTTGTTGTTAACAAACCGGGTGGAGCTGCAACCATCGGCATGAACGAACTGGCCGGCGCGAATCCGGATGGTTATACTATTGGCGTTGTTCCAGTAAGTGTGATGCTGCAACCGCTATATGGAGCAACCAGATATCATTATCCCACCGCGTTGGAACCATTGGCCAAGGTTGCCTCTGCGCCGGCGATTATCAGTACTTTGGCGAATCAGCCCTGGCATAATCTCGGCGAGTTGATTGAATATGCAAGAAAGCATCCTGGCGAGCTTAAGTTTGGTCATTCAGGCTTAGGTGCTTCGCCACATATTGCAGGGGAGGCGTTTGCCCGGGAAGCGGGTATTGATATTGTACAGGTTCCGTTCAAAGGGGATTCGGAATCCCTTGCTGCACTGCTCGGAGGACATATACAACTTATTATTACTACTCCGTCGTCTATAAAAGAACATATCAAAACTGGCGCAATCAGGCTTTTAGGGGTAGCCGAGGAAAAACGCTTACCACTTGCTGGCTTTGAAAATGTGCCTACGTTGAAAGAGCAAGGCATTAATGTTGCCTTTAGTTTCTGGAACGGCATAGGCGCCCCTAAAGGTCTTCCTGCGGCGGAAAAAGCGAGGCTGGCAGCCGGACTTAAAGAGATGATCAATGACCCGGGGTTTAAAAAGGATATGGCGGATATCGGCATGTCGGTAGATTATTTGGGGCCGGATGAATTCAGCGAGGAGTGGATTAGGGATAACGCCAAGCTTACCAAGATAGTAAAAGAAACCGGTATAGCCGAGCTGATAGCCGCTCAGAAAAATTAATATATACTAAGAGTATTTTTTTGTTAACTGGTTGGCAGCAGGAAAGGAGGTTGAGTAAAACGGTAATAGCTGAGCGGGGGTCTTATCGTGGAAACAAATCGGATTCTCCTTCTTTCACTAGTCATTTTTTGGTGTATGATAATTATGACAAGAAGCTGCAGCATGGGGGCTCAATACCCGGCTAAACCGATTACTGTGATCGTGCCATTTGCCGCCGGCGGCACTACGGACACGATTGCGAGGATGTTGGAGAAATCGGCACCGCAACATTTTGGTCAACCGTTTATCATCGTTAATAAACCAGGAGGCGCTGGTATTGTCGGTACAAACGAAATCGCGGGAGCAAATTCAGATGGTTACGTTATCGGCATTGTTGCTATGAGCATGATGCTGCAGCCGTTGTACGGACCAACCAGGTACCATTATCCTACGGCCCTGGAACCGTTGGCTAAGGTAACATCTGCTCCTATGATTATCGGCATCCGTGCAAACCAGCCTTGGCAAAATCTCGGCGAACTAATTGAATATGCAAGAAAGCATCCTGGCGAAGTTAAGTTTGGTCATTCCGGATTGGGTACTGCAACTCATATTACCGGCGAAGCATTCGCCCGTGAAGCCAAGATTGATATCGTACAGGTTCCTTTTAAAGGTGACGCAGAAGTTATTGCCGCCTTGCTGGGAGGGCATATACAGCTTATTGTAACAGCTACTCCGTCTCCGTTAAAAGAACACGTAAAAAATGGCACGATTAGACTCTTGGGGGTTGCCGAAGAAAAACGTTTAACCATTCCTGGCTTTGAGAATGTGCCAACGCTAAAAGAGCAGGGGGTTAATGTTGCTTTTAATTTTTGGAACGGCATAGCAGCTCCCAAAGGTCTTCCGGCAGCGGAAAAGGCGAGACTAGCAGCGGGCCTTAAGGAAATGATCAATACCCCGGCTTTTAAAAAGGATATGGAGAATGTCGGCATGCCTGTCGAATATTTGGGACCGGATGAATTTAGCGAAGAATGGATCGAGGATAACGCCGGACTTACCAAGAGCGTAAAAGAAACCGGCATTGCCGATTGGATAGCCACTCAAAAAAATTAGTCCGAAGTCATTTATTATATTTATAGTACAAGTTCGCAGTAAGGCAGGGCCGGCCAAAGCTATTATGAAAAGCGGAGGGGACTGATTATGGATTCGAAGCGGGTTCTCTTTATTTTGCTGAGTTGCCTGCTGTGTATGCCAATTATAGTAGGGGGCTGCGGTATGGGCGCCAAAGAAACTGTGGCTGAGGTAAAATATCCGACTAGACCGATTACCGTGATTGTGCCATTTGCTGCTGGAGGCGGCCTGGATATGATAGCACGAACGCTGGAAAAATCAGCACAGAAACACTTTGGCCAACCGTTTGTTGTTGTCAATAAACCGGGCGGGGCAGCCACTATCGGCATGAACGAACTGGCAGGCGCAAATCCGGATGGCTATACCATTGGTATTGTGCCGGTAAGTGTGATGATGCAGCCGCTCTATGGGCCAACCAGATATCATTATCCCACTGCCCTGGAACCGTTGGCTAAGGTTGTGTCTGCGCCAGCCATTATCGCTACTCTTACGAAACAGCCCTGGCAGAATATTAATGACTTGGTTGAATATGCGAAAAAACATCCGGGTGACATCAAGTTCGGTCATGGCGGCTTAGGTACCTCACCACATATCACGGGTGAGGCATTTGCCAGGGAAACGGACATTAATATTATACAGGTTCCGTTCAAAGGAGATTCGGAAGCAGTTGCCGCTTTATTAGGCGAGCATGTACAAATTATTGTTGCGGCTACTCCATCTCCGTTAAAAGAACATGTCAAAAACGGCACAATCAGGCTTTTGGGAGTAGCTGAGGAAAAACGCTTAACTCTTCCTGGTTTTGAAAATGTGCCAACTTTAAAAGAACAGGGCATTAATGTTGCTTTTAGTTTCTGGAACGGTGTGGCTGCTCCCAAAGGCCTTGCGACGGCGGAAAAGGCGCGGCTGGCAGCCGAACTTAAAGAAATGATCAATGATCCGGCATTTAAAAAAGATATGGAAGGTGTCGGTATGCCGGTTGAGTACCTGGGACCGGACGAATTCGGTGATGAATGGATTACGGATAATGCTAAGCTTACTAAGATTGTAAAAGAAACCGGCATTGCCGATTTGATAGCCGCTCAGAAACGATAACGACAAAATCTAATTATTGCGCCGGTGGAGTAAAGCAGGAATGGCAAAGTCATTACGAGGATTGAAGAAGGGGGATTAGTTAATGGGTTTGAGGCGGATTTTACTCATTTTACTGGGAGTTTGCTTGTGCATGGCCTTTATTATGCTGGGGGGCTGCGCCACAGGGGCGAAGGAAAGTGTTGCTGTAGAAAAATATCCGGTCAAACCGATTAATGTGATTGTACCGTATGCTGCCGGCGGCAGTGCGGATGTAGTGGCCCGAATGCTGGAAAGGACCGCAAAACAGCAGCTTGGCCAGCCTTTTGTTGTTGTTAACAAACCAGGTGGAGCCGCTACCATTGGCATGAATGAGCTTGCCGGCGCCAGCCCGGATGGGTATACCATTGGCATTGTGCCCATGAGTGTGATGCTGCAACCGCTATTTGGGCCAACCAGATACCATTATCCCACCGCTTTGGAGCCATTGGCAAAAGTTGCATCTGCGCCTATGATTCTGTGTACTGCCAGCGAACTTCCCTGGCAAAATCTCAGTGAATTAGTTGCCTATGCGAAAAAACACCCTGGGGAAATTAAGTTCGGCCATGCCGGTTTGGGTACGGCAACTCATCTTACGGGGGAAATGCTTGCCCGGGAAGCCGGAATTGACATTGTCCAGGTACCTTTTAAAGGCGATTCGGAAGCCTTGGCTGCTTTGCTGGGCGGTCATATCCAGCTTATCATCGCAGCTACTCCGTCGCCGTTAAAAGAGCATGTCAAAAACGGCACAATCCGGCTTTTGGGGGTAGCAGGGGAAAAACGCTTAACCATTCCTGGTTTCGAGAATGTGCCTACTCTTAAAGACCAGGGTGTAAATGTTGTCTCCGACTCCTGGCTTGGCGTGGCAGCTCCGAAAGGCATGGCTAAAAATGACAAGGAAAAAATAGCAGCCGGTCTTAAAGAGATGGTTAATAATCCTGAATTTAAAAAGAGTATGGAAGACATCGGCATGGCGGTGGAATATCTGGGCCCGGATGAATTCAGTGACCAATGGATAGCCGATAACGCCAAACTCACCAAAATAGTAAAAGAAACCGGCATCGCCGAGCTGATAGCCGCACAAAAGAAATAATGTGGAACAGACTCTATGCACAGAACCTTCATTACAGGGAAATGTGCATTATTTTTTTATTTTTACTCCTGTAAGAGTTAGTTATTTGTAATGCCATAGAAGGACGAATCGCGGTTGTGTATTCTTAGCAAATACAAATGATAAAAAAATTAATGATAATTAGTGATGGGTATCACTAATTATCTTGAAAAAGCTGTGGTGATGTAATATAATGTAGATCTATAGTGTACAGGATTAAAAAAACATCATAAAAGTATATTGTAGAAGGACATTTTGGTATTTTTTGTTTCCGTCAGAAAGGGAAACCTTTTCTGCAGGATAAAGGCAACATGGACTGGCTTTCTCGGTACTAGGTTACGCCAGTCGTGTTGGTCGATAATCGGTCTGTTTACATAAGCCTGAAACGAATTCGCTGCAGCAGTCTTGCCGGCGGATTTATCTGTTCACGGTAAGTGTTGCGGCCAAAAGAGGGGGAAGATTTTATCAATGAGTAGTATCAAGGTAAGATGGATGGCTCTGTTGACAGTGATGGTGTTAATGGCCGGTGCGTTGGCCGGCTGTGGCGGGATGTCATCCAATGAAGTAAAAATCGGTATCTTAAATGAAATGACCGGCGGCAACGCCACCATGGGAACCTCATCTGCCAACGGCGCCAAAATGGCTATTAAAGAAGCCAACGCTAAGGGCGGTGTACTTGGCAAGCAAATACAGGCTGTTATCGCTGATAATAAAAGCGAGCCGTCAGAGTCTGCCAATGCGATGACCAAACTGGCAACCCAGGATAAAGTGGTTGCTATCACCGGGATGTTTGCCAGCTCCAATGCCATTGCTGCCTCCAGTGTGGCCGAATCCACCAAAGTTCCGTTCCTGGCCGTAGGAGCAACCAATCCCAAAGTAACGGTGGATGAGAAAACCGCTAAAGTAAAAGATTATACTTTCCGGGTTTGCTTTATCGACCCGTTCCAGGGTACGGTAGGCGCCAACTTTGTTTTAAATACCCTGAACCTGAAAAAGGCCGCCATTCTGGTTGACAGCAGCAGCGACTACAGCAAAGGCCTGGCTGCGTTCTTCAAGGAGGCCTTTACTAAGGGCGGCGGGGCGGTTCTGGCAGAAGAGGCTTACTTACAGAAAGACCAGGATTTTAAAACCATCCTGACGAAGGTAAAAGCACTCAATGCCGATGTTTTGTACGTGCCGGGTTACTACGAAGAAGTCGGTAAAATTGTCAAGCAAGCCCGCGAACTGGGCATCAATATACCAATTGTCGGCGGTGACGGCTGGGATTCGCCGAAACTGGTGGAAATCGGCACAGCCGCAGCCTTAAATAATACCTTCTTTACCAATCATTATTCCGTGGATGATACCAGTGCCGCTTCCAAAGCGTTTGTCGAAGCTTATAAAAAAGAATACGGCCAGGCACCTGACGCTATGGCGGTACTTGGCTACGATGCCGCCAATGTGCTGATTGACGCCATTAAACGGGCGAACAGCCTGGAACCGGCTAAAATCCGGGAAGCTTTGGCCGCAACTAAGGATTTTGCCACCGTCACGGGTTCCACCACCTTGAATGCCACTCATGATGCCGTGAAAAATGCCGTTATTATTGAAATGAAAGACGGCAAGCAAATGTATAAAGCGACAGTGAAGCCGTAATTAGCTGACAGAGCCAAAACACTCGTGCAAGCGATTGTTTTGGCTCTCATTATTATAAATCAGGAGTTTCGATGGTGATTCCTGAAATTTTAAAGAAACAAATAATTTATTAAAGGAATTTCAAATATTTAACCGAATTAAAATTATAGAAAAAATATGCAATGCAGTATTTAATTAACAATAACAACTATGAATGTAAAACGTGTTAGCGGTAAACTTAGGCGCCTTAAACTTAATAACCAGGTATAGGTGCCCGGAGGGGCTCAATAGGGAAGACCGGTGCAAGACCGGCGCGGTCCCGCCACTGTAATGGCGAGTAAGCCTGAAGAATGCCACTAGGATGAAAATCCCGGGAAGGCCGGGCAAGCGATGAAACCAGAGCCAGGAGAACTGCCTATATGACAATCGCCGCTGACCCACGAGCGATGGGAAGGGGATTTGTACGTATGGACAGTTTGCTGTTGTGTGGTACCAGGCAAATTAACTATAGGTAGCAAGCATCCGTGGGCATCCTGGGATGCTTTTTCTGTTTATGACGGCATGAACTGACGTCCATGCCAGCAAGCTTTAATCTGGATAGTATTCGCCCCGGCACGGAAACTCTCCTGAAAAACACGCGCGAGGGTTTGTTATTACCGGACGGATTGATATAGCTTAAAGAAATTATTTAGGAGGGACCTATGCGTATCAGCGCTATTTTGCTAATCTTACTGCTCGTGGCAAGTCCTGTCTGTAATGCGATTTCATCAGATTCGGTAAAAGCTAAGGAGATACTTGCCAATACCTATCAAAATCTTGAAAAATTGGATCGTTACCATCTGGATATTGTGGTTACAGCGTTACTCCCACTCCAAGATAATACTTTCAACATTGTGATCAATGCCGAATGCGATACGCAAACCAAGCCGGTGTTAGGGAAAGGGACTGCTAGATTTACAATGGAGACGCCGACAAGAAGCGTTACTCAAAAAGCGATTTATTATTTTGAAGAAGCTGACAATCAGTTAATTGGATATTCAAATATCAAGGATAATACCTGGATAAAGCAATCTCTGCCATACAGTCCGTTAGACAGCTCAAAAAAAAATAATCTTATGGAATATATCACCAAAATATCTGTCCTGAGTGAAGACAAAGATGCAATTGTTCTCAAAGTTACCTTAAACGGGAATTGTATTCTTAAGGAACTTACCCGACATATGCCGGCAGACAGTACTTCGCAAATCGCGATTATTAATCAACTTTTCAGCAATATTGATGATTTTGACTATACAGTGAGAATTGATAAAAAAATTGCTGCCAAAGCGAGATTTGACTTCGATTTATCAGGCCTTATTGCGCAAATCGGCAAGAATGCAAGTGAGATGAATGGCATTGATGCTCAGCATAAAGCAGAGCTGTTGAAATTCTGCAATAATAGTAAGCTTTCAGCCACGGTATCCTATTCCAAACTGGACAATAGCGAACCCATTATTATTCCGGCAGAGGTCAAAGCCCAAGCCGCTGAATACAACCGGCAACTCATTACCGCACAGTCTCCCGATCCCGCGAGTATAACACCTCCGCGCGTCAAAATGTCACCGCCAGTATATCCGTTAGAGGCCCGAATAAATGCTGAAGAGGGTACTGTTCGGCTGCAAGTCACCATATCAGCAACAGGCAAACCGGAAAATATCGTAATTTTGCAAAGTTCCGGGTCAAAGTCCCTTGATGCTGCAGCCTTAGACAGTATCCGGCAATGGGAGTTTTTCCCGGCCAGGTTACATGGTAAGCCAATTGCCTGCGCTGTGACCCTGCCAATTATTTTTAAGCTTGAAGAGGAAGCTTTGCCAGTGCCTGCTGCTGAGAGCGGAGATCAGGAGAATGCAGCAGCAGTTCAATGAGTGAGGCTTTGATTGTGGTGATCCGCGCATCGAAGCGCATCGAAGGGACGGTTCTTCTGATGCAGCTGATGTTAAAGGAACAGAGTGAATGACACCTTTTAGCTTGACAGACTTTATGGGAATGTATTACAATTTAGTTAACGATCGTTAACTAAATTGTAGGAGGGAAAAATGCTTAACGAGACAATCTTGCGGCTAAAGTTTTGTTTGCTCATAGTTATAGTTATTATTGCTATCGGTATCGTCTGTAGTTTGGAGCCGATACCGCAGGCTAAGGAGTACCATGCGTTTGCCGACAGCCAAGAGCACTTTGGCGTAGCCAATGCGAATGATGTTATTTCGAACGCCGCCTTTATTATTGCCGGTGTAATCGGTCTTATCAGGATTCGGCAGTGGGTGCCATCAAAGGAAGCGAAGCTATGGCGATTTTTCTTCTTTTCGGTTATTCTTGTTGGCTTTGGCTCGGCTTATTACCACCTGCAGCCAGCCAACACAACTTTGGTTTGGGACCGGCTGCCGATGACCATGGGGTTTGCTGCCTTGACTGCGTGTGTCCTTGACGAGCGCATAGGCGGGGAGATCGGGCGAAAACTTTTTTTGCCCTTAGTGTTTAGCGGCCTGTTTAGTGTTATTTACTGGTGGGCCACTGAACTGGCAGGGGCAGGCGATTTGCGGTTCTACATATTGACCCAGTATCTGCCGATGTTGCTGATACCGGCAGTACTCCTGCTGTTTCCGCGATCGTGGCGCCACAGTAAATTTTACTGGTTATTGCTTGGCTGCTATAGTATGGCGAAATTTTTCGAGTTACATGATGCCTTGGTATTTCAGCTTACCCAGCAGATGCTTAGCGGCCACACCTTGAAGCATTTAGCGGCTGCCGCCGGCATTTTGCTGTTTCGCCCCGTCGCGCCGGCGGCACCCGACAGCAACCGCGACGGAAATACAATACTTCTTGACTGATCACAAATTTTTTTATATACTCAAGTTAACGAATGTTAACTTTAGGAGGCTGTTATGCAGCAAGTATTGAGATGCGAGGGAAAAAAGGCGGAGCTATTGAAAGCCAGCCTGACTTTGTTTGCCGCCAGGGGCTATGATGCTGTTTCGGTGCGGGATATTGCCAAGGCCGCAGGTGTATCCGAAGCGGCTTTATATAAGCATTTTAAAGGCAAAGAAGATATGGCGCTGTATATTTTTACCGCAATTGTCAGCGACTACACCGGCCGAATAAAACAAATCGACAACAGTGAACATGGCGCTATTGCAAAACTTTGCCGCATTGTCGAGATAACGTACGATCTATATCGCGAATATCCTGCGGAAATCCGTTTTGCATTGCTATCGCAATATTCCTTCTGGGATTTAGTGGCCGAGAACATCAAGCCTCACTTCGTCATTCGTAACATCTTAGAAGAGGGAATGGCGCAAGGGGAGATACCGCGGCAGGAAGTTTACCTCTGGATTGCCGTATTCACTGGTATTATGC
>JAEZQV010000107.1 GCA_023441125.1 Bacillota bacterium | reverse complement strand
TGCTTATGTCCATAAATCGCCTACGGCTTCTTCTTTTCATTCTCTCACTAGGCTTTTTCTACCTATCTTCAAAAAAAAGGGCGTGTCGCTTGCGTTTTTTCAAAAAACGTTTTGCGACACGCCCTTTTTATTTAATGTTCTGCAGTTATGGCAATAAATTTTTCTATCAGGTTGGGATCAAACTGGACGCCGGCAAAGCGGCGGATTTCCTCCTTGGCATAGGCAGGCGGCAAGGCTTGCCGGTAGGGGCGGTTGTTGGTCATGGCATCATAAGCATCAGCCAGTGACAATATGCGGCACTCCAGCGGGATGTCTTCGCCGGCCAGCCCCAGGGGATAGCCGCCGCCGTTCCACCATTCATGGTGTTTGAGAATATAATCGGCAATCAGGCTTAAGTCGGGAGAGGCCTGCGCGATGCGGTAACCAATTTCGGAATGCCGTTTCATCTCGTTAAATTCTTCCCCGGTCAGTTTGCCGGGCTTGAATAAGATATGGTCAGGAATGCCTACTTTGCCAATGTCGTGAAACTGAGCCAGCAGCTTGAGATCATTTACCCGGCTTTCCGGCATTCCCAGAGAGAAGCCGAGCCTGGCCACAATCTGCTGCAGGCGGTCGCCATGTCCTTCTGTAATAAAATCTCTGGCCTCCAGGAGTTTCATGGCGGTTTGGACAATCGCACTGCGGTTGCTTTGACTGCGATGCAGTTTTTCCCGGTACATGTTATTGTCGGCAACCCGGAAGACATCCTGCAGACTGGTATGCTCCGATCCGGCCAGAGCAAAACCCAGCGAGATGCTAAGGACGATTCCTTGGCCCAAAGGGCTGGTTTGATTGTAGGTTTCGACTGCCTGGCTTATGGCGCGGCAGAGCTGTTCCAGCGCTTGCCTGGTGGCTGCGGGCAGCAGGATAACAAACTCATCCCCGCCGATACGGGTGAGGGTGGCAGCGGCCGGGCAGCATTGCCGGAGAATACTGGCGGTAAGTTTCAAGACGTTATCACCGCTTTGATGCCCCCAGGTATCGTTAATCAGCTTGAGCCCATCCAGGTCACCGACAATAATGCCGACCGGCGCAAACTCCGGCTGGTGCAAGCGTTCCAGTTCCGCGGCGAAGTAGGTACGGTTGTAAAGCCCGGTTAAGGTGTCATGCAGGCTTAAATAGGTAAGCCGTTCTTCCAGCTTCCGCCGTTCCCGCCGCACGGCAGCCTCCTGGATTTCCCGGCTGATGGCCGGCGCCAGCCTGGTCAGACTGTCTTTTAAAATATAATCGTGTGCGCCGGCCTTCATGGCGGCTACCGCCACGTCTTCGCCAATAGCGCCGGAAACAATAACAAACGGAATATCCAGGCCGCTGTTTTTCAGCAGTTCCAAAGCAGCCAGACCGCTGAACGTAGGCAGCGAATAATCGGCAATAATTACATCCCAGGTTGCTGCCGACAACGCAGACTGAAAATCAGCGGCCTGCTCTACCTGACAAATATCAGGTGTATAACCGCCCTGGCGGAGCGCTCGTCGGATGAGCTGAACGTCATCTTCCGAGTCTTCGACCATCAGAACGTGCAAGGATGTAGTCATGGGTTTTACCTCCTTGTCGGCGGAAATTCGTTCAGTACCAGCCAGTACAGGCCCAATTGCTGTACTGCGGCGATAAACTGGTTAAAGTCAACCGGCTTGCGAATGTAACTGTTGGCCCCTAAGTTATAGCTATTGAATAGATCCTGTTCTTCGCGGGAGGAGGTCAGAATGATAACCGGCAGCAGCCGGGTACGTTCATCGGCACGAATGCGTCTAAGTACTTCCAGGCCGTCAATTTTCGGCAGTTTTAGATCAAGGAGAATTACCTGGGGGATAAGATTGGCGGCAGCGTCAGGACCCAGCAAATAGTCAAGGGCTTCTGCCCCGTCATGAACAACGATTACCTGATTCAGGATATTGTTCTTTTTCAGAGCGCGCAGTGTTAAGGCCTCGTCATCGGGGTTATCTTCCACTAACAAAATGATCTTATCGCTCATAATTTCTCCCTTGTGCCAATATTCTCTATTTTCAAATATAATTCAACAAAATAGGAGAAAATCCTGCAAATAGGTAATTGTGCAAATTAATTACATCCGGCGTTTGGCAATCGCCTCCCGTACCTTTTGCATATTATCAAGAAATTTATCCTGCTGTTTAAGCAGCGTCCCCACATACAGTACGTCGACAATAGCCAGATGAATGAGACGGGAAGCCATGGCCTCGGAGCGGTAATTGACCTCCCGCGCCATGCCGTAGAGGGCAATATCGGCTTCCTTGCTAAGCGGCGACCGCCGATAACTGGTTATGGCAATGACCGTGGCTTTACTGGCTTTGGCCATCGCCACGGCATCCAGAATGTCACGGTTAGCGCCGGTGTGCGATATGGCGATAACTACATCCCGTGGTTTTAACAGGACCGCCGAGGTTATTTGCAGGTGGGGGTCGGCATAAGCCCTGACCGGTATGCCAAAGCGCATGAACCGGTGCTCAATATCGGCGGCAATAATCGCCGAACCGCCGGAGCCATAGGCATCGATGCGCGGGGTGGCGGCCAAGGCGGCGACAGCCTGCTCCAATGCCGCCTCATCGAGGATCTGCAAGGTGTCCTGGAGACCTTCGGTGATGCCGTGGAAGACTTTGCTGGCAATCAGACTGGGGGTGTCGGCCGGGTCGACTTCTTTATAAACCGATTCCAAAGGAGTATACAAATCACCGGCCAGAGCGATTTTCAGGCCTTGATAGCCGGAATAACCAAGCTTTTTGCACAAGCGGAAAATGGTAGCCTCGGCGCTGGCGGCGGCCTCGGCCAATTCTGTTATTGTCATGTGAATGACATCGGCGGAATTCGTAAGAATATAGTCAGCCGCTTTCTGCTCCGCTTTGGTCAATTCGTTAAAGGTGCTGCGGATACGGGCTACACAAGAGCCAACAGGTGTAAGATCAGTCATAGCAAATTATCCTCCAAGCAGTAGTGTCCTTTGTAAATAATTGTACACTTTGAAAATAATTTTCTCAATAAAATTTAATATTGAAAATAATTTAAATAGAGTATATAATGAGTTTGAAAATATTTTTCAAAATTAAACAGATATTCGGTAAAATATTTCCGATAAATAAAAGGAGATTTCTACTATGCATGCAATTGACAAATTACCGCCGTACCAGCGAGCTATTGCCAAAGGACACCTGGGGTCAACCGGTGTTTCCTATCAGAACCTAAACAAACCCATCATCGCGGTTGTGAATTCCTGGAATGAGATTGTGCCCGGGCACTGTCACCTGCGGGAACTGGCCGACGAAGTAAAGCAAGGCATTCTGGCTGCCGGCGGGTTGCCGCTGGAGTTTAATACCATTGCCATTTGCGATGGTATCGCCCAGGGCCATAATGGTATGAAATATGTTTTGCCCAGCCGGGAGTTAATTGGCGATTCGATTGAAGTTATGGTGAAGGGACACGGTATTTTTGACGGTATGGTACTCTTGGGGTCCTGCGACAAAATCGTCCCGGCCATGCTAATGGCCGCCGCCAGGCTAAATATTCCCGCTGCTATGGTAACAGGCGGACCGATGGTCAACCGCATAAAACCCCATCAATCCAAACAGGCCAGACAACAGTTTCTAAAAGGTGAAGTTGACGAAGAGGCATTGTTTAATGCAACCGTTGACTATTATCCTACAGCCGGGGTTTGTCCGTTTCTTGGTACCGCCAACACCATGTGTATTGTCACGGAGACACTGGGGATGGCACTGCCCGGGTCGGCTAGCGTTCATGCGCTCAGTGAAGGCCGCCGGGAGATTGCCCGGAAAACAGGCCAGGCTGTTATGACCCTTGTCGAAAAAAATATCCGGCCGCGTGACATTATGACCAAAGCGGCGTTTGACAATACCATTGCTGTTTTGCTGGCAATGGGTGGTTCGCTTAATACCGTATTACACCTGCCTGCTATCGCGCATGAAGCCGGTATTGCCGTTACGTACGGCGATTTTGACAGGATAAGCCGGCAGACGCCGCTTATTACCCGCATTGTACCCAATAGTCAGGAATATACGGTGGCAGACCTTGAGCCGGTAGGCGGCATCCCGGCGATTATGCAGGAACTTGCGCCGGTTTTAGATACTGCAGTACTGAATGTAAATGGACGGACGCTAAAAGAAAATCTGGCTGGCGCGCCCGGCGCCGACGGGGCGGTTATCCGGCCGTTTACCAATCCTTTTTCCCCGGAAGGGGGCATAGCCGTCCTGCACGGCAATCTCGCTCCGGCCGGCGCCGTTGTCAAGAGTTCGGCCGTTGCCGCCGATATGTGGAATTTTGTCGGCCCGGCTAAGGTATTCGACTCGGAGGAAGCCTGCATGGCGGCTATGGATGACGGCGGGATTGCCGCCGGTGATGTCATTATCATCCGCTACGAGGGGCCGATTGGCGGGCCAGGTATGCGGGAAATGCACCGGGCTACTGAAGTTATCGGCAAGATCGGCAAAGTTGCCATTATTACCGATGGCCGTTACTCGGGAGCATCAGGCGGTCTGGCGATCGGCTATCTTTCGCCGGAGGCGGCGGAAGGCGGCCCGATTGCTTTGGTCCGCAGCGGCGATATTATTGAAATCAATATTAGCGAACGCCGTATCCACTGGGCTGTTACCGAGGCGGAACTGGCCCGGCGCCAAGCCGGCTTTCAGCCTGTCACCAAACCGGCTGAGGAAAGTAATTTCCTGCGGCAATATGGCAGATCGACAACTTCTTCCGCCAAAGGGGCAGTACGCCGCGAGTTTTAGAAATTAGGTTTAGAACCGCAAAATTCAAGGAGGGGAAAAAATGTTACTGGGTATTGTAGTGATTGCCATTTTACTGTTATTACTCCTTATTACCAAATTCAAGGTGAATCCGTTTATTTCACTGATGCTGGTTTCCTTTTTTGTTGGTCTTGCCGCCGGGATGCCGCTGGACAAAATAGTCGGCTCCATCCAGGCCGGTCTTGGCAATACCCTGGGCTTTATTGCCATCGTTCTGGGACTGGGCACGATGCTGGGCAAGCTTATGGAAGAGTCGGGCGGCGCCGAGCGCATTGCTCGGACACTGATCAATGCCTTTGGCGAAAAGAATGTGCACTGGGCCATGATGTTTGTCGCCTTTATTGTTGGTATTCCGGTGTTTTTTCAGGTCGGGTTTGTACTGCTGTTGCCGTTGGTATTTACTATCGCCAAGGAGACCGGGATATCGCTGCTCAAGATCGGCATACCGCTGATAGCAGGTCTTTCCGTCGTGCATGGTCTGGTGCCGCCTCATCCGGCGGCCATGGCTGCCGTTGGCATCTTTAAAGCCGATGTCGGTAAAACCATTCTGTACAGCCTCATCGTCGGTCTGCCTACCGCCGCTTTGGCCGGGCCGATATTTGCCAGTTTTATCAGTAAGCGTATTCATAAAGCACCGCCGGAGAATATGGCCAGTTCTATCAAAGTAGGCCGGACTGATGCTGAGCTGCCGGGTTTCGCCATTACGGTAATCACGATATTATTTCCAGTTTTCTTAATGCTGTTGTCGACATTTGCCGATATCAATCTGCCCAAGGATACGCCGATCCGTCAGCTCTTAAACTTCATCGGCAACCCGATCACGTCGCTTTTAATATCACTTATCCTGGCTATGTTTACCTTTGGCTTATGGCGGGGCATGAATATGGAGAAAGTCAGCAAGTTCTGTGACCAGTCCCTGCCGTCTGTGGCTACCATCCTTATGGTTATCGGCGGCGGCGGGGCGTTTAACAAGGTATTGCTGGACAGCGGCGTAGGCAATGAGATTGCCAAACTGGCTACTTCGGCCCACCTTAATCCTATTATTCTTGGCTGGCTGGTGGCTGCGCTGATCCGGGTTGCCACCGGTTCGGCCACTGTTTCCATGCTTACCGCGGCCGGTATTGTTGCTCCGATCCTGGCCGCCGCTCCCGGCAGCGCCAGTCCGGAGCTCATGGTGCTGGCCACCGGCGCCGGTTCGTTGATTTTATCGCATGTCAATGACTCCGGTTTCTGGCTGATCAAAGAATACTTCGGCATGACGGTGCAGGAAACGCTGCAAACCTGGACGGTACTCGAAACGATTATTGCTGTAGCTGCTTTGGTTTTCATTCTTATGCTCAGCAGTGTAATCTGATCCCGTGACCTAACCCGCTTTACTTTATAACTGGGAGCAGGAGGACATCCTATGAATTTACAAGCCGTTATGGGCATAGATATTGGCACTACCGGCTGCCGGGCGGTCATATACCGCCAGGATGGCGGCGTAGTGGCCAATCACTCGCTCGAATATCCCCTGTATACACCGCAAGCCGCCTGGGCGGAACAAGACCCGGAAGAAATCTTTCAGGCCGTTATTAAAGTGACCCGGCGGGCCGCCGCCGATGCCCGGCGTTTAGGACAAAAGATTGACGGCCTATGCTTTAGCGCCGTTATGCACAGCATTATGCCGGTAGATGCCGACGGCCAGCCGCTGCACCGCATGCTTATCTGGGCCGATTCGCGCAGTCAGCGATACACCGAAAAACTTAAAACAGAATATGATGCCAACCAGATTTATCAAAAGACCGGCTGTCCGATGCATCCGATGTATCCTTTGTCCAAAGTTCTTTGGTTCAAATATGAGCAGCCGGAGCTATTTGCCCGTACGGCAAAACTTATCGGCATTAAGGAATATGTACTGTACCGCCTGACCGGCCGGTTTGTCGTGGATAAGTCACTGGCGTCGGCCACGGCTATCTATAATATTCATAACCAGGAGTGGGATGCCGACCTGCTGGATATGCTGGGAATTTCCGCCTGGCTTCTGCCGGAGGTTAAAGCAACCACGCATGTGGAGCGGGGCCTGAAGCCGGATATGGCAGCGGCCATAGGTCTTGCGGCCGATATCCCCCTTATTCTGGGAGCCAGCGACGGCGTATTGTCGACACTGGGAGCCGGGACGGTCAATCCCGGGCAGGTAACGGCGATGATTGGCACCAGCGGCGCCGTGCGGCTGGTTACCGACAAGCCGCAGGCGGATGAAAAGCGCCGTACCTGGTGCTACAATCTTACCGAAGAAAAATGGGTCCTGGGCGGGGCCATCTCTAACGGCGGCATAGCCTTTCGCTGGGCGCGCGACAAGTTTGCCGGCAGTGAACAGCGGGTGGCGGAGAAACTGGGACTCGATACCTATGAGATCTTAAGCCGCTATGCAGAACAAAAGCCGGCCGGATCGGACGGACTCATTATGCTGCCACAGTTTTCCGGTGAACGCGCGCCTTACTATAATGCCAATGCGCGCGGCGTATTGTTCGGCCTGAATCTCAATCACGGCAAGCGCCATTTGGTGAGGGCTACGCTGGAAGGCATTGTCTACAGCATGTTCAGTATCTTCCGCGCACTGGAAGAAGTGTCGGGGAATGCGACCGAAATCCGGGCCAGCGGCAGTTTTACCCGCTCGACCTTATGGGTGCAAATTATGGCCGATGTGTTTGGCCGGGTTATCACCGTGCCGGGTGAGCCCGAGGGTTCGGCCTTTGGCGCGGCCATTCTCGGTATGTACGCTCTGGGGATTATCGGTGATATTAAAGAAGTCAACAATTTTATTAATATCAAGGAACGTTACCAGCCCAATATGGAAAATCACGCGCGCTATCAGGAACTATATGCGATTTACGAGCGGGTGTATTGGAATCTGCAAAACGAGTTTGCGGCCATTGCCGAAATCCAGCGACGCTGGCAGTGATACTAAATTGCCAAAACGGTGTAAAGCCGTTTTGGCAATTTTTGTTTTATACCCATGTGACAGCTTAGTTTCCCGCTCCCGGACACCGGCCACAAACCGTGCCGTCTGCACGCAGGAATTTGCCCCGGTGAAGGCGAAACCCCTTCAAAAGCAAATATGCTTGGCATGATTATACCAAAGGAGCAGCGACAACTATGCGAATTTTACATACAGCCGACTGGCATTTCGGCAAAACTATCGAGGGACGGGACCGGCTGGCTGAGCAGGCGGCTTTTGTCGAGGAGTTGTGTGGTATTTGCAGCGCGGAAAGCATTGATCTGGTCCTGGTAGCCGGCGATGTTTTTCAGAGCCCTAATCCCAGCGCAGCTGCCGAAGAATTATTCTACTACACGATTGACCGGCTGGCCGACCATGGCAGACGGGGCGTAGTCATCGTCGCCGGTAACCACGATAACCCGGAGCGGTTGTGTGCCGCGGCCCCGCTGGCAGGCCGCCTGGGCATAACCCTGGCCGGCCTGCCGCAAGATGAATTGGGACCAAGCCGTCCGGGGGCCGGCAAAGTATACCGCGTGCAGGGCGGACCGTCCTGGCTGGAACTGGCGGTGCCCGGCGTTGATCATACCGCCGTGATTGCCGCCCTGCCTTATCCTTCCGAGGGCCGGCTGAAGGAATTACTGGCGTCGTCGCTCGAAGACAGGGATTTGCGGCAGGGCTATAATGAGCGGCTAACAGGCCTGTTTGCCGCACTTAATGGCAAATACCGGGCTGACACGGTTAATCTGGCGGTAAGTCACCTGTACGTGCGGGGCGGGATTGAGTCGGATTCCGAACAGCAGATTCAGATAGGCGGGGCCTACGCCGTTGAACCGCTGGCTTTGCCCGTTCATGCGCAATACATTGCCCTCGGGCATTTGCACCGTCCGCAGTATGTGGGCGGCACGGCGGCACCCTGCCGTTACGCCGGTTCGCCCCTGGCCTATAGTTTTTCGGAGACCGGTTATGCAAAGTCGGTAACCATTATCGCTGTGCAGCCCGGTCAGCCGGCCGATATACGAGAGGTGCACCTGTCGGCCGGCCGACCGCTGGTCTGCTGGCGGGCAACTGGCGGTCTGGCCGAGATCCGGGACTGGGTAGCAACCGGTCGGGATAAAGACGCCTGGATTGATGTGGAACTGGAAATTACTAAGGCGCTGGCGCTGGATGAGATTCAGGAACTACGGGCCCTGCATCCGGGCTTTGTAAGTATCAGGCCTGTTTTTAACTCGCCGGCGGCCGGTGCAGGACCCGAGGCCGTCCGGCTCAATACCCTGCCGCTTAACGAACTGTTTATCCGGTTCTACGAACAGCAAAACGGCGGCCTGAAGCCGGATGATAAGCTTGTGGAACTGTTTTTGGAGCTGAGCCAAAGCATATTACCGGACAACGACGAGCAGGCGGAAAACGGCAGCGGGGAGGCGGCGGTATGAGACCTTTAGTGCTGAAAATTGCCGGTTTGCACAGTTTCCGGGAAGAGCAGACGATTCCTTTTGCTGAGCTTGGCGAGTTGGGCGTATTTGGCATCTTCGGCCCGACCGGCAGCGGCAAATCCTCTATCCTGGACGCTATGACGCTGGCCCTGTATGGCACGGTAGTCCGGGCCGGCCGGCGTACCCAGGGGATTTTAAATCATGCCGAAAAGCACATAAAAGTATCGCTGACCTTCTCCCTGGGGCAGAAAGAAGCCTGCCGCATCTACCGTGTGGAACGGCGCTACGCCCGCAAGGACCAGTTGGCGGTAACAAGCACCCACAGCCGTCTGGTGGCAGTTTTGGATGCCCGGGAGGAAGTGCTTGCCGACAAGGACCGGGAGGTTACCGATAAAGTTACCGAATTGCTTGGTCTAAGGGAAGAGGACTTTACCCGCGCGGTCGTCCTGCCGCAGGGCCGGTTTGCCGAATTTCTGAATTTAGGCGGCAGGGAACGGCGGGAAATGCTGCAGCGGCTGTTTTCCCTGGAACAGTATGGCAATGTGTTAATTAATAAGGTCAACGACCGGTATAAAACTGCCGAGCTTAGCTATATTGAAGTAGAAAGTGAGCAAAAGGGACTGGGGGACGCCTCGCCGGCCGCGGTCGCCGTCGCCGAGGCGTCCCTGACCGCCGCCAGGCAGGCGGAAACGGCTGCGCAGCTTGAGTATCAGGCTGCGGAGCAGCAATATAATGCCGATAAAGAAGTGTATGCCTTGCAGAGTGAACTGGTGAAAAAGGCAAATGAGCTGGCTGTTCACCGCCGGCACCAGCCTGCCATCAGCGACTTGGCCGTGGCGCTCGAGGTGGCGGCAAAGGCGGCCAGAGCAGCCACGGTGCTGGACGAATTTCTTGCTGTGCAGGCAGAGGCAGAGGTTGCCGCTGCGAGCAGGCAAACGGCGGCGGAGCGGGCCGTACAACTGGCGGAAGCGGCCAGGCTGCAGACAACTGCTTACACTAAGGCGCGCCAGGTCCGGCTGGAAAAAGAACCTGCCCTTATTGAACGGCGGGCTAATTTAGTTCAGGCTGCCAATCTGGAGAGAGAGGTAATCGAGCTAAGGCAGACGGTTCAAGAACTGGCCCGGCACCAAGCGCAGCAGCAGCAGGCCTGTAAGTCTGCCGGTCAGGCGCTGGAACAGCAAGCGCTTCAGGGCGAAGCCTTATCTGCGGCGATAAAGAAGCTGGAGCAGCAGGTGGCGTCGGCCAGTGTTGGCAGCGGCTTGCGCACCCAGGCGCAGCGTTGTCAGGCTGCGGCTCAGTCATTGACGCAAAGCATGGCGGCAGCAGAGCGGCTTAGGCAGTACGGGGTTGAGCGC
>JAEZQV010000454.1 GCA_023441125.1 Bacillota bacterium | reverse complement strand
ATCCTTAACCTGTTTAATGATAGCGGTCTTACTTGCATCCCGGTTGGCATCAAGCGTGATGATCCCGGTAGCGCCTTTAAAGTTCTTGGTACCGGCAATGGCATCGCGAATGGCTTTATGGTCAGTGGAGCCGGCCCGGGTTATTGCATCTAACGCCAACATATAGGCATCAAAGCCTAAAGCGGCAAAAGCGTTGACTTGTTGATTGGGGTATTCGGCTTTGTACTTTTCCAAGAAGAAACTGGACACTTCTGTAATAGGCTGTTCAGCAGTAAAATGCGTGCTAAAATAAATATCTTTATATTTACCGGCAAGGTTCAGGAATTCTTCCGCTTCCCAGGCATCGCAGCCCAGAATGGGAACATTGATGCCCATTTCTCTTGCTTTCTGGACGAGAATACCGGCCTCAAGGAAATATACCGGCGCAAAAATTACATCAGGATTTTTCGACTTTACTTCTGTTAATTGAGCGGAAAAATCCTTGTCGCCAGTATTAAAATTCACAACAGTAACAATGGCGTTAGCATCACCGGTTCTTTTTACCAGTTGTTTTTCAAAATAATTGGATATCGCCACTGACATATCTTGCTGCACATCGCGGATTATTGCTACCTTTTTAGCCTTTAAATTATCGACAGCAAAATTCGCCATAACTAGCCCTTGAAAAGTGTCGATAAAACATACCCGTGAGTAATAGTCATTCCCTATTGTCACCGCCGGATTTGTCGGTGAATCACCAATTACAGGTATGCCCGCATCCCTGGCTATCGGCCCGCCAGCCATCGATAATGAGCTACCATAGCTGCCAAGGATAACATCGACTTTATCTTTTACCAATCGTTCCACCGCGTTGGCTGCTTCTTGTTTCTCGCTCTTATTATCGACAACAACCAATTCAACTTTTTTCCCCAGGACTTCCGGATAATACTTATTGGCTATTTTAATTCCTTCCAGGCTCATTTGACCACCGGACGCACTTGCGCCGGTCAGCGGTTCATATACGCCTATTCTAATAACATCTTTTTTGTCCGCCGTTTTTTGTGTGGCGGTAGATCCGCAGCCGGTAAGCATTATGGCTGCCGTAACAACTGCACTTACGGCTATTGTAAGACTTTTTTTCACTAACATTTTTTCTCTCCTCCCAATCATTTTTGTACTCGTCCCCCAACGGTTCATTCCAGCTAAAAGACTATTTGCTCCTCCTCTCCTTATTAAATCTTTTCAATTTTCAGCTTATTTTATGGTAATTTAATGTCCATAATAGAACATTAAAATGATTTTTTTAGTACCATCAGCCTCATTAAACGCAGCTTTAAACCCATACTAAATCAGCAGCGGACATTTCCCAGGTAAGCTTTTCGCACATCATCATTCGTAGCCAGTTCTTTACCTGGCCCTGCCATAACAATCTTGCCAGTCTCTAAAACATAACCATAATCGGCAATTTGTAACGCTGCTGCAGCATTTTGCTCAATAAGCAAAATGGTGATGCCCTGCTCATTGATGCTTTTAATGATTCTGAACACATCTTTTACGATGAGCGGAGCTAACCCTAACGAAGGTTCATCCATTAGCAGCAATTTGGGACGCGACATCAGAGCACGCCCAATAGCCACCATTTGCTGCTCTCCGCCCGATAGCGTACCTGCCACTTGCTTTACACGCTCTTGTACTCTGGGAAACATAGCAAATATTTTTTCAAGATCTTGCTTTATTTCATTCTGATCATTTCTTTGATAAGCACCCAGTATTAAATTCTCCAGTACTGTAAGATTGGCAAAAATCCGCCTTCCTTCCGGCACCAACGTAATGCCGCTCCTGGCAATAGCCACAGTTTTTCGGTTGGTTATATTAGCCCCCGAATAGTGGATACTGCCGGAAGAACTTTTTACCAAACCGGTAATGGCCCGCAAGGCAGTGCTTTTACCGGCACCATTAGCCCCCAGTAAGGTTACAATCTTACTTTCCGGAATATCGATAGTGATACCCTTTAAAGCATGTATGCCGCCATAAAATACATTCAAGTTCTCGATCTTAAGCATGATCCTCCACCACCCCCAAATAGGCCTCAATTACCTTATGATTGCAGGCTATTTCCGTCGGCGTTCCTTCTGCTATCGGTACGCCATAATCCAGAACCAAAATATGGGAACATGCCCCCATAACAACTTCCATATGATGCTCAATCATCAAAATGGTCAGTTTATACCGCTCGCGTATTACTTTCATAAATTCCATTAGTTCAAGAGACTCTTGCGGATTCATACCGGCAGCCGGCTCGTCAAGTAAAAGCAGTCCCGGATTGCTGGCAAGCGCTCTGGCAATTTCTAATCTTCTCTGTTTGCCATATGGCAAAGAAACGGCCGCTTCATGGGCTACATCCGCTAATTGCATTTGTTCCAGCAACTCCAGACACTCTTCCCGGTGTTGTTTCGCTTCCCGTTTATAGCGGGGCAATCCCAGCAGAGCCTCAACGCAGTTCGCTGTAAAGCGGGAATGTTTAGCGATCAGGACATTCTCCAGCACACTCATCGTGTGAAAAAGCCTTATATTTTGAAAAGTTCGCGCAATTCCGCAGTTATTAACAATATCCGGCCGCTTCCCGGTAATATTTTTCCCTGCGAAATAGACTTCCCCGGCAGTGGGCCGGTAGACACCGGTTATGATATTGAAACAAGTCGTCTTGCCCGCACCGTTCGGCCCGATCAAGCCAACAATGGACCCTCTTTGCACATCCAAGGATAGTTGCGACACTGCTGTCAGTCCGCCGAATTTTATCGAAATGTTTTTTAACGACAAAATAACATCCGCATTCATTTAGATATCCCTCCGCAGTACCGGTTCTTAACCACAGTATATTGGTTGAGCAGCCAATTCCAGTTGAACTCCTTCGTTCCCATGAGGCCCTGCCGGTAAAATAGGATAACAACCAATAGCAGTATGGAAAAGATGACCATTCTCATGCCTGGTACTCCGGGTATGGTGAAAAAGCCCAGGATATTCATATCGCTTTCAACAAATCGCAGCCATTCCGTTGCAACCGTTATTACCACGCCGGCAATTACAGTTCCGGTCATACTGCCCATTCCGCCTAAAACAACAATCAGCAGTATTTGAAAGGTGAATAAAAATCTAAACATGGTCGGGTCAATCGACGTAATTAGGAACGCCATCAGCGCGCCGCTGACGCCCGCCAGAAAGGCGCCAATCGTAAATGACAGTAATTTATGCCGAAACAGATTGATTCCCATTGCTTCTGCGGCAATCTCATTATCCCGGATAGCCTTAAACGCCCTGCCCCAGCTGCTGTTAATCAGTTGCGTTAGCATTAAGATGGTAATCACTGCACAGCCCCAGTAAATCCATAAGCTCTTTACACTGGGAATATCCTTTAAGCCTAATGAGCCGTTGGTAATACTGATGGTGTTGGTAACAATAATTCTGAGAATCTCTGCAAAGCCCAACGTGGCAATAGCCAAATAATCATCTCGCAGTCGCAGTACGGGAATACCAATCAGCAGGCCGAAAAATGCCGCGACGACGCCACTCATTATAATGGCCGGAATGATTGGCCAATGGACGGTGGCCAGCAGCGGATGTATGGGAATCATATAATAAATAAAGGTTTTGCTTTCAGGGGTCATCGTAAGGATGGCGGCCGTATAGGCGCCTACACACATAAAACCAGCATGTCCTAAAGAAAACATACCGGTAAAGCCGATAACGAGATTCATACTCACACCTAAAATAACAAAAATCGCACTAAGGTTTAAAATCCGTATCTCAAAGCGGGACAGATTGTCATCTCCCAGGAATATGGCCAAAGCGATGAGTACGAGGGCAGCCAGGGTCAATTGTCCTTTTTTATCCAGTAGGTTATTCATCAGTTACACCTTCTCTACGACATGCTGTCCGAAAATGCCGCCAGGCATAAACAGCAGTATTAATATCAACGCCATAAAGGCAAAAGCGTCCCGGTAGCCTGAAATATCAGGCATAAAACCAACCAGCATAACTTCGCCCATGCCCAGTATATAACCGCCTAGCATTGCCCCTTTGATGCTGCCAATGCCGCCCATAACCGCGGCAATAAAACATTTTAAGCCGGGAAATACGCCCATTAACGGATCAATTTGCGGATACTGTAAACTCCATAGAATACCACCGACTGCAGCCAGGGAAGAACCGATAGCAAAGGTAAACGAAATTATTTTATTAACGTCTATCGCCATTAGGCTGGCTGTCTCAAAGTCGCGTGAAACCGCGCGCATGGCCATGCCTATTTTGGTTTTATTCACCAATATGACCAGGCCGGCCAGCAAAAGTACCGTAACAATGGGAATGATGATGGATAAAGATAGAAAAGAGATATTGCCTAACGATATATTCCAAACCAAATCATCCGGCCGCGCAAATGGTTTCGGTCGGGCCCCCAGGATGACAATGCCAAGATTTTCAAGCAAAAAAGAAACCCCGATCGCCGAAATTAACGCAGTAATCCTTGGCGAATTTCGCAGTGGGGCGTAGGCTATTTTTTCAATAAGTATTCCTAAAAGAGTTGTTACAATCACTGCGATTGCATAAGCAACCCACCAAGGCCAAGCGAAAGCAAACATACCGAAAAAAGCAACATAAGCGGCAACCATTAACATATCCGCATGGGCAAAATTAATGAGTCTGAGAATTCCGTAAACCATAGTGTAGCCAATGGCAATGAGCGCATATAAGCTGCCCAGCGTAATACCATTCATGACATTTTGCAGTAACATTTCAAAGGACATGGATTACCCTCCCTTATCGTAAAATTGATCCCTTAGCTCTGTTGCTCTATTTTCATTGAATCAACTATGTTTTTTCCGCTTACTTGATGCTAGCCACGCCCAGATACGGCCTCAATACCGCAGGTACGGCCACAGTCCCGTCATTTTGCTGATAATTTTCCAGAATAGCCGCAACGGTGCGGCCAACAGCCAAACCCGAACCATTTAAGGTATGCACAAATTCCGGTTTTCCGTTAGGAGTGCGCCGGAAGCGAATATCGGCTCGCCGGGCCTGGAAATCGGTAATATTAGAACAGGAAGAAATTTCACGGTAGGTATTAAAGCTGGGGAGCCATACCTCCAAATCATAGGTCTTTGCTGAGGCAAATCCCATATCACCAGTGCACAAAAGCATCGTCCGATAGGGTAATCCTAAAAGCTGCAGGACATGTTCAGCATCATGCGTCATTTTTTCCAGTTCGTTGTATGATTCTTCCGGCAGACTAAACTTAACAAGCTCCACTTTATTAAACTGATGCTGCCGGATAAGGCCGCGAGTGTCACGGCCGGCTGCACCGGCCTCGGCCCTAAAGCAGGGACTGTAAGCCGTATAGTATAAAGGCAAAGCGTTAGCATCCAGCAGCTCCTGCCGGTGAATACTGCACAAGGGAACTTCCGAAGTAGGAATAAGATAATAATCTAAGCCTTCCAGTTTAAACATATCTTCGGCAAATTTCGGCAGTTGTCCGGTACCTGTCATGCTGGCTTCATTAACTACAAAGGGCGGAAGAATTTCTGTGTAACCATGCTGTTCGGTATGAAGGTTCAACATAAAGTTAATAAGGGCGCGCTCCAACTGTGCTCCTAACCCCTTGGAGAAAGTAAATCTGGCACCGGTAACCTTCCCGCCGCGTTCAAAATCCAGAATACCGAGCTTTTCCCCTAGTTCCCAATGGGGTAGCGGCGCATGGTCGAACTGACGCGGCGTACCCCAGCGGCGAATTTCCTGGTTATCCCGTGCAGCTTTGCCTATAGGGACCGATTTATCGGGCAGGTTAGGAATACTAAGCATAATCTGGTGCAAAGCAGCCTCAACAGTTTTGATTTTTCCATCCAAAACGGCTATTTTATCACCTGCGCCTCGCATCTCTGCGATCATAGCAGCCGCATTCTGACCGGCTGCTTTTAATTTTCTGATGTCACCGGTTACGCTGTTGCGTTTATTCTTCAGGCCGTCGACTTCATTGATGAGTTCCCGCCGCTTTTTCTCAAGCTCCATAAATTCATCAAGCTCTACTACACTGCCACGATTTTGCAGGGCTTGTTCAACCCTTTCCAGATTATCTCTTACAAATTTAACATCCAGCACATCGATCTGCCCCTTTGCCTTCGTTGATTGGTCACAATAATTCCCCTTTTAACCTTATGCCTGGTGATCATTGCTAAGTCTAACTCTGTCCAAATGCTATTCCTGTTTAACGTAGTTCAATGAGTCAATCACACACTGCGCCAAAACGGCTGCCCCGATCGCGATTGCGGATTCATCCACATCAAACCTTGGGCTGTGCCAGGGATACACAATGCCCTGTTCTTTATTGCCTACGCCCAGCCACATGAAACAACCAGGCACTTTTTCTAAATACCAGGCAAAATCTTCTCCCCCGGTGCTAGGCACCGGATCAACGGTTCCGTTGGGACCACAGATACTTTGTGCAGCCTTTAAGGCAATATCGGCGAACTCATCTGTGCTGATTACCAGCGGGCACTCTTCATAATACTCAATTGCGGCACTCCCCCCCATTGAGGCGGCAATACCTTGAGCAATCCGGTCCAGTAACGAAGGCATTGTATTGCGTACTTCAGGACTAAAAGTACGTACAGTACCCACTAATTCCACCTTATCAGGGATGACATTATAGGCATTGCCGGCGTGAAACTGACATATGGATACCACTGCCGGCTCTTGCGGGCTCACTGTTCTGCTGACGATCGTCTGTAATGCCGTAACAATGTGAGCTGCAATCACAATCGTATCAATGGCCCGGTGCGGCAAGGACCCATGCGCAGTTACTCCATTAACGTTAATTTTAATTCTGTCCACAGCCGCCATTAACGCCGATTTTTTCTTTATGCCCATAAATCCGGCCGGAATATCAGGCTGATTATGCAAGCCAAAAATGGCATCCACCCTGGGATTCTCTAACGCACCGGCTTCAATCAGCCTTAAGGCTCCCTGATTTCTTTCTTCAAGGGGCTGAAACAGAAACTTTATATTTCCGCACAATTGCTCTTTCAACTCTGCTAAAATCATGGCTGCTCCGAGTACTGCTGTCGTGTGTACTTCGTGGCCGCAGGCATGCGACACGCCAGGTATTTTCGATTTATATTCAGTATCATTCATTTCTTGGACCGGCAGGGCATCAATATCACCGCGCAGCGCGATGGTGGGGCCGGGCCTTCCGGTCTCCAGCAGTCCAATTACCCCGGTCTCTAAACCGGCGTCAATAACCTTAATACCCAACTTTTGCAGGATTTCTACGATTTTTTTAGATGTTTCAAATTCCTGATAACTGACTTCAGGATACATGTGAAAGTGTCTGCGAATTGCAATCAACGTTGGTTCGATGGCCTTTGCTCTGTCTTTTATATTCATGCTGTCACCTCTACTTTATACTTTACCGGTAAATCGCAGGATAACTTCGGCGATAACGGCGGCTCCGAGAAAAGTACCGGTATAAACAGCCAGGGCCACCACAACAATTCGCCAGCTAAGCTGCTTGAAGAGTTTCAAGTCTTTGCCCACGGCCAGGCCTGCATAGGCCAAAATGGCAGTAGAAATCGCCAAAAAGTTAATCTTTCCCAAATACTGCTTATCTAAAAAAGCACCATAAGGATTCAGAGGCGATGTAACCAGAATGGCTACCAACGATATCCAAAATACCGACGGCATATTCAAGGGGGCAAATTCGGCAATAAGCATACCAATTATTGTAATTGCGATCAGCAGCGCCACACCGATGAGGCTGTCCAGCACAGGTACACCAAAGCCGAGATAATTACTTATCATGATGACAAGCCCTACCCAGAGAAGAATTATAAGTTGATCAGCCCATTTTCTCATCGCCGGCTACCTCTTTCTTGTCAATTTTCTCTATCATCCAGGCATAAATTTTGTTAGCAACTGGCAAAGAAATAAACAATGCGAAATATACACCGACTACCGTTGTCAGCAAATTTGCCGCCGCCGCATAAGTAGCAACGTCCTTTGCCTGTTCCGGATAGGCTGCGGCAATAGCGCCAGAAGCGGCGGCCATCATGCTGCCTGATCCCACTCCGGCCCCCATGGCCAGCGCGATAGGATGGAAGATGTTCAGCGAGGCAATATAGCCGGCAACAAGGCCTAGATATACTGCACCAAATAATGTTCCGCAAATATAAGTTGCCATTACGCCGCGTCCTTCCGGGGAATCCATGCCGTACTTTTCAGCAATGATGGCAATATTCGGCTCACGGTCAATGGAAAAAGTGGCCCCGACTGCTTCCCGCCTCAGGCCAAGCAGAATAGCAAGCGGCAGTCCCAACAATACTGTCCCAAAAAAATGCCCTAACTCCTGCAAAGACAACGCTAAGCCGGACTGAGCCACCTGCCCTAAAGCCGGTCCGATCAAGGCCCCGATTTTACTAACGAACAACATAACCACGCTGCCCATAATTATGTTGGCAGTATCCATATCTTTAAGAGACATGATCTTGGTTTTCGGCCAGCTGACTATCGCGCCCATAACCAAGGCGTACAGCATCGGGAGCAATAATAAGAAGCCTGGTCCCAATTTGAACTTCTTTTCGCCAATCAGCTCCGCAATAATGACAAGAAGTAAAGCCAGCAAATTCAGTTTCCAGTTTTTTATCAACATGAATTTTCATCCCCCCGCTCTCTTGCCCCTTTTTGATAGAACTCGTCCATAATTGGCTGCGGAACCATCCCGCCGCCGGTAGCCCATAAGATATGGGTGGCTTTATCCATTTTCCCCTGTAAGTGATGTTGCCGCAGATATTCTTTGCCGTTGTCAGAACCAACCAGCCCTACCGGCCCGGCAAAAGCGGCTACGGCCGATGGCTCCAGAAAAATGCCTTCCGTATCAGCCAGCACCCGCAGAGTCTTATACAGGCGATCATCTTGAACGGTAAAAACCCCGCTGATATCCTTCTCCAGGGTTTTGCCCACAAAGCCGGATGGCCGCCCTACTGCCAGTCCATCGGCATCCGTAATATTGTCAATACCGAACTGCTGCGCCGATACGCCATCATGTTTACGCGTCATCAGACCCAACAGCATCGCCGGCGAATGGGTTGGCTCGGCAAAAAAGCAGTGAACATTGTCGCCAAATAATGTCCGCAGACCGAAAGTAATTCCGCCGGGAGCTCCCCCCACACCGCAGGGTATATATACAAAGAGTGGATGCTCCTGATCGACCGGAATCTGCTTTTCTGCGAGTTGTGCTTTTAGTCTTTTGGCAGCTACAGCATATCCCAAAAACAGCGTAGTAGAATTCTCGTCATCGACAAAATGACTCTTGGGATCTGCCTGCGCTTGCTGTCTGCCGGCGGCAACAGCTTTGCCATAATCGCTGTTGTGCTCGATCACAATTGCCCCTTTTTGGCGCAACAAATCTTTTTTCCACTGTTTAGCATCTGCTGACATATGGACAATCACTTGGAAACCTAAACGGGCACTCATAATACCAATACTCAAACCCAAATTGCCGGTTGATCCGACCACGATAGAGTACTTCGCAAACAGCTTTTGGTATTTTTCCTCGGCCAAGACCGCATAGTTATCGGTAATGGACAACATATTTTGCCTGCAGGCGATATCTTCGGCCACTGTTAAGATTTCATAAATACCGCCCCGGGCTTTAACCGAACCGGAAATAGGTAAGTGACTGTCGCATTTAAGATACAAGTCGCCTGCGATATTTTGCTTGTCCATCTCGGCCAGCCGCTGTTGCATCTGAGCAATCCGCAGCAAATTAGACTCGATAATTCCGTTTCTCTTCTGCGT
>JAEZQV010000304.1 GCA_023441125.1 Bacillota bacterium | reverse complement strand
AATCCCGCCATGTCCTGGATCAATGGCAATCGTTTTGCCGTTGAGCACCGCTAAATCCACGTTTTCAAAATCGTCCAGCACCAGATAACGCAATGTCAGGAGGTTTAAAACCACCACCGCGATACTGAATACCAGCGCGCTTACCAGCCTGCGTCTCCTCATTACCAGCATTCGCATATTTTCGCCACCTCTTTCCCCAAGGTCTGTCATTGCTACTTACACTGTATTCTCTAGTTGGCATTTAAATGCTAAAATATAGATAATAGAGGTGATTGTTTTGGCAAATATGCAACTGCGCAAAGGCCGGGTCCTGGCCTTGTTATTCATTGTCTTTGCGGCGGCTTTTCTTTGGGCCGGCGGCGGTATGCTCCTGCGGACAATGGTCCCCAGACTGGATGTACCGAATATCAGCACGCCGACAGCCATGTCCGGTATCAGTACTGCCTGGAACCGCATCCACAGGGTTATTTTTTTGAAAAGCGCGGTCGATGCCCGGCTGGATAAAAAAAATTATGTCCGCCTGAATGATATTCCGCTGGCGATGCAGCAAGCTATTATTTCCGTCGAAGACAGCCGGTTTTATCAGCATACCGGGTTTGATATCGAAGGGATCTTACGGGCCACCCTGGTGAATATGCAGACCGGTTCCATCGCGGAAGGCGGCAGTACGATTACCCAGCAGCTCACCAAGAATTTATTTCTGTCGCAGGACCGTACTTTTATCCGTAAAGTCGAGGAGTTCGTGCTGGCCATCGGCATAGAAATGCACTATTCCAAAGAAGAAATTCTGGAAATGTACTTAAACACCATTTATTTTGGCTCCGGCGCCTATGGCATTGGGGAAGCCTCGACCGTCTATTTCGGCAAACCTCCCTTCCATCTCAATTTGGCGGAATGCGCCATGCTGGCCGGATTGCCCAACGCCCCGTCCATCACCTCGCCCTACGTCAATTTTGAGGCCGCTAAGCAACGTCAGGCCATTGTCCTGGCCGCAATGTCCAGGAATGGCTATATTGGCCCGTCACAAGCCCAGGAGGCCAAATTAACGCCAATCTTACTTGCTAAATAAATATCCCCCGGCTGCTTACCGGGGGATAAAAATTTCTTACCAGTGATGTCTCATATGCATAATTTCATATACCGCATGGCGGTGGCGTTCAATTTCACGCCGCTGCCGCTCATGCCAGTCCCGCCTGCTCTCAAAGGGCCGGCGCCTCATTTCATGTTCATGGCGCCGCTTTTCTTCCTGCAATCGGTGCTCTCTTGCCCGTTCGAAATCCCGGCGATCATGCCGGTCTTCATAGCGGGACATTTCAGCCTCTCTGGGCGATGCTTCAGCTACTGCCGCAAACAATCCTACCTGCATTAATCCTACCAGCGAATAAACCACCACTTTTTTCGCTAACCCGTTCATGAAGTATCCCCCCTATATTTACTACTCTAAGGATAATATGGGATTGTGACAAAACAATGACAGAACACGCGGCCGCCTATTGGGCGGCGTTTTTTACTGGCGCTCCAGCTGCAGGCCCAGATACAGGCCGGCCAAAAATATCGTAAAGATCCCAACAATATGAATAACGAACCAAAACCAGTTGTCAAAACGGAAGGCGTTAACAGACAGCGGTGCCCGCAGCCGCGGCGGTACAATTTTGCCCCCCAACCATTCCATCAGGATGAAGAAGCCCCACCAGGTTGTATAAGAATCCCACAGGTCCCATTCGTAATTGTACCTAATCAACCGGGTTGTATTTTTTAATACCGTTTCAAAAAATACCCCGCTATTAATCAATACACCGTAAAACATTATCTTGTGAGCCCAGCTCGTTGGGCTGTAACGAACGCCAAGGATAACATAAAAGGAAAATGCCGTCAGGATAGCAATCAGGGGAATTTGCAGGAGCGGGAGAAAAATATACGGATAAGAATAGAAACCTACTTTTACAAAAAGATAGCATAACGCATTGCCAATAACCCCGGCAGCAAGATAGAGCAAGCCGTACCGTTTCCAGTCCAGCCGCAATATAAAGAAACTGCCGGTTAAGGCAACGGCTAAACAGGCTATGGATATATACATCTCTTTACTGCCATCAAAACTGAGCCCCATACGGCAATACCTCCGGCATTGTTTACCTGCTGCCTATCTATTGTGTGCAGTAAATCCGTTGCTACTCCCTTGATTTTAATCATCCCGGCCCCATACCGCCAAAGCCGTCCGGACGAAAAAAAGTCCCCGGCTTTGGCGGGGACAAGCGAGGAGATTGATTCGTGCTGTCTGGCTTATCAGACCCATCGAAAAAAATACCTTGGACAAAAAAATACCCGGCAACGTGAGTCACCAGGCGATACATGGGGAAAACTGTATGCGAATAGGAGGTAATCCCTGCCTATGGGTTTAATTATAACTGGCTATTTTTAGAATTTCTTTAGAAAAGCATTTACAGGGAAAGCCTTTGCCAAACTACAACTGCGGCCAATGAATATAAGTGAGCCGTCCGGATCTCCCCGGACGGCTCACCGGCTTGTCCGCCAAGTATTCAGCTGTGATGCGGTAATTCCGTGAATTCGCCTACAGACTCCGTCCGCTGCAGATACTCATCCAGACTGTATTTGCCCGGGCCAACGAAGAATGCTCCCAGGAAGCTAAAGCCATCCTCAAAGGACTGGGAAGCCTTCATCAGCCCTTTGCCGTCAGCCAGCTGGCTGACAAAAGCGACGCCAAGATTGAACGTCAGCAGCAGGCAGGCCAGGCGGTAAAACAAGCCGATGGCAATCAGCAGACCGCCCACAAACTCACTGAACCCGCTCATAAAGCCCCACAATGCCGGCGCGAAGTGAATCCCGAATGTCCCCATGGTTTTTCCCAGCTCAGTCCATTTTTCTACGCCGCCAAAGATTTTGGGGAAACCATGCCACATAAACATGCCGCCGATCCCCAAGCGAAAGAGCAATAAACCAATATTCTGATACGATCTCACCGTCTGATTAAATGCAATATACCATCCGTTCATATATTTCAACCTCCTAGAAAAATATGTGAAACCAGTTCCTTTACCATAAATATAGTACTATTGATAACAATTGTCAATATCCGGTAATAATTTGTTAATATTAAAATTTTTATTATAAGAAAGTTATATTTTCTTGCCAGTACTAAAAAAGCCGCCCGTTTGCCGGGCGGCATATATTACTTTAATACCACGGTAACAACGGTATCTGCTTTGGCGTCAAAGATATCAACGGCCGTGTTATCGGCAACAATGGCATATCTGCCTTCCGCCGCCGGTTTGCCATCAACTAAAATTGTTAAAACATTGTCAAAGGTCCAGCCGAATCCTTCCGGCAAAGCATAGACCCCGGATTTATCGGCCCGAATTAGTTTTACTATTTTAGCCATCTCATACCTCCTCCTGCTAGATACTGTATTATATGCAGCAAGGATTGCAATAGCGCCAGTAGACATAAAAAAATAAAACCCGCACAAACAAGGCGTTTGTACGGGTTTGTGTTGGTAATTCTAACGTTTGGAGAACTGGGAAGCTTTACGCGCTTTTTTGAGGCCGTATTTACGACGCTCTTTTTCGCGCGGGTCGCGGGTTAAGAGACCGGCTTTCTTCAGCGGCAGACGGAATTCACCGTCAACCTTTAACAGAGCACGGGCAATGCCATGACGGACTGCGCCGGCTTGACCGGATACGCCGCCGCCCTCAACCTTTGCCAGGACATCATATTTGCCGACAGTGTCGGTAATGTTCAGCGGTTGAGTCACGATGAGCTCAAGGGTTTTTAACCCAAAATATTCGTCCAGCGGACGCTGATTCACGATGATTTTGCCTTCTCCCGGAACCAGACGAACTCTGGCAACCGAGGTTTTTCTGCGGCCGGTGCCGTAGTAAGTAACCAATGCCATATATATGTTCCTCCTTTCCGGTATTACCTAATATTAAGTTCCAGCACTTCCGGCTGTTGCGCGGCGTGCGGATGGTTAGGACCAGCGTAAACGTTGAGTTTACGATACATTTGACGGCCAAGGCTGTTCTTGGGCAGCATGCCTTTCACTGCCATTTCAACCACGCGCTCAGGCTTCGTAGCAAGCATTTTGCCGGCAGTGGTGAAGGTGGTGCCACCCGGATAACCGGAATGACGGAAATAGGTTTTTTGTTCTAGTTTTTTACCAGTCAATACAACTTTATCGGCGTTAACCACAATTACGTGGTCGCCGGTATCAACATGGGGAGTAAAGGTCGGTTTATTTTTGCCGCGAAGTACTTTCGCGACTTCAACGGCCAGTCTGCCCAGGGTCTTGCCCTCGGCATCCACGACATACCATTTGCGCTGGATGTCGGCCGGGTTTGCCATAAAAGATTTCATTGTCTATCCTCCTCGTGAAAGCTAAAAGGACTATTCCAGATACGCGATAAGTTACGATTTGTTAACCTTGAATTCCGGGGCTAATGGAATACATGGCAAAAATCTCATAAAGCTATTGTAATAAATTAGCGGATTGATGTCAAGGGTTATGCCTTGCCAGAGAAATTTTTTTTTGGGACTACCCGCCCCGCTTCAGCAGTTAATACTTGACCTCCATTAAATACAATCCCTGCGGCGGCGCGGTCATGCCCGCAGCCCGGCGGTCCCCGCCGGCCAGTATGGCAGCAAAACCGGCCGGCGTCAGCCGGTGCTCCCCCACTTTCACAAGCGTGCCGACCAGATTGCGTACCATATGGTATAAAAAACCCGTACCCCAAAATTCAAACTCAATATTGGCCGGGCCCGTATACCGGCAGCCGGCCGCCATAACCGTCCGCACCGGGCTGACCGCTGCGCCGCCGGCAGCCCGGAAAGCGGAAAAGTTATGCGTCCCGACTACCGCCTGGGCGGCCTGATGCATAAGCTCAACATCCAGCGGTGCAGCCAGCTGCCAGGCGTAATTCCGTTCAAAGGGATTGGCCAGCCGGGTGTTTAGCAGCCGGTAGCGATAGATCTTGCCTGTGGCTGAGCGCCGGGCATGAAATTCATGGGGTGCCTCGCTGGCCCCGACAACAACAATATCAGGCGGCAGAAGCCCCCTGGCGGCCAATGGGATACGCTCGACAGGGATAGAGCCTTCGGTATAAAAATTCACAACTTGTCCGTAAGCATGAACGCCGGTATCGGTCCGGGCCGAGCCGCTGAGCCTTAAGGGCTGGCCGAATAACCTGGCCAGCCGCTCTTCTACCATCTGTTGGACAGTCATGGCATTGGCCTGGCGCTGAAAACCATGGTAATGCGTACCGTCATAGGCCAGTATAAGCTTAATGTTTCTCATATGGTGATATTATATGCCTTGACGGCGATCAGCACGGCAAATAAGAGGACAAAGGTGCCGGCCACGACGGCGTCCCGTCCGCCCATTCTGAGTTCTTTCATCCGGGTGCGTTTTTCGCCGCCGCGGTAGCATCTGGCCTCCATGGCCACGGCCAGTTCATCGGCCCGGCGAAACGCGCTGATAAAGAGCGGTACCAAGAGCGGCACCATATTTTTGGCCCGGTTTAAAATATTGCCGGAGGTAAAGTCCGCCCCCCGGGCCATCTGGGCTTTCATAATTCTGTCGGCTTCTTCCAGCAGGGTGGGAATAAATCTTAACGCAATGGTCATCATCATGGCCAGTTCATGGGCCGGTACACCCAGCCGGCGGAAGGGGTTTAAGAGCCGCTCAATGCCGTCGGTGAGGGCAATGGGCGAAGTGGTGAAGGTCAACAGGGAGGACACGGCAATTAAGAGGACCAGCCTGAGCGACATAAGAATGCCCATGCGGCAGCCTTCCTGGGTGGCGGTCAACGGCCCCAGATTAAAAATCACCACTCCCGGTGTGCTGAAAACGTGGATCGCCAGGGTCAGGAGAATAATAATCCACAAGGGTTTTATGGACTTGAGCACCATACGGCCGGGTATGCCCGACACGCCGACCGCCAGGACGGCAAAAGCAATCAGGATGCTATACGCCAGGTAGTCTTCAGCCAGGAAGATCGTGCTGATGTAGGCGACAACCCCCAGTATTTTGGTCCGGGGGTCTAAGAGATGAATAGGCGATTTACCGGGAAAGTATTGTCCCAGTGTAATATCATTCAGCATGTTGCTTCCCCCTAATGACGGCGGCAATCTCACTGGCCAGGTCCTGTGCCGTCAGATGCCGGTTGCTGATAGTCAGCCCTCGGGCCTGAAGTTTGTCAATCAGGGCGGTAAGCGGCGGTACATCCAGGCCTGCAGCCTGCAGCTCCGGCCGGCCGTTGTTGAAAATCTCCCGCGGCGGTCCGTCAAGACTGATTTGCCCCCCGTTCATGACCAGCACCCGGCTGGCAAAACGGGCCACATCCTCCATATTATGCGATACCAGGATAACGGTAATGCCTGTTTTTTCGTGCAGTTTGACGATCTGGCCAAAAATTTCATCCCGGCCCCGGGGATCAAGCCCGGCAGCAGGCTCGTCCAGCGCCAGATAGTCAGGTTCCAGGGCAATTACACCGGCAATGGCTACCCGGCGCATTTGGCCGCCGCTTAGGTTGAAGGGGGAACGGTCTTTGAAAGTGTCGTAATCGAGGCCGACAAAGTCCATGGCCCGCCGCACCCGGCTGTCGGTTTCCTCGTCTGTCAAACCCAGGTTTTTGGGGCCAAAGGCGATATCCTGATAGATGGTTTCTTCAAATAGCTGATGCTCCGGATACTGAAAAACCATCCCGACCCGCCGTCTGGCATCCCTGGCGGCCTGACCTTTGGTTTTTAGGTCGATGCCGTCAATGCTTACCTGGCCGGCAGTAGGCGCTATGAGACCGTTCATATGCTGTACCAGCGTCGATTTGCCTGAGCCGGTATGGCCAATGATGCCGATAAATTCACCTTTTTGGATAGTTACGTTTATATTTTGGATGGCAGTGCGTTGATAGGGGGTATCAGGCATATACGTATAGGTAACATTGTCAAAAGTTATGGACATAACGCCACCACCAGCTGCTCGTCACTTATAATGTCATCGGCCAGCGAAAAACCTTGCTGCCGTAAGCACGCGGCCACATCGGCCGCGACCGGCACATCCAGGCCCATGGCTTTTAGCTTGTCAACCTGGCAGAAGACGCTGGCCGGTGTTCCCTGCAGGACAATGCGGCCTGCTTCCATAACGACTACCCGGTGGGCGGCAACTGCTTCCTCCATAAAGTGAGTTATATAAATAACGGTAATGCCTTCACGGTTCAGCCGGCATACCGTCTCCAGCACCTCCTGGCGGCCTCTGGGGTCGAGCATGGCGGTTGGTTCATCCAGCACCAGGCACTTCGGCCGCATGGCCAGCACGCCGGCAATCGCCACCCGCTGTTTTTGGCCGCCGGATAACAGATGCGGGCCGTGATGACGGTATTCCTCCATGTTGACCAGCGCCAGGGCTTCGCTTACCCGCCGGGCAATTTCCGCCGGCTTAACTCCCAAATTCTCCGGACCGAAGGCTACGTCTTCTTCAACAACGGCGGCCACAATTTGATTGTCCGGGTTTTGAAACACCATGCCAACCTGCTGGCGGATATCCCATACTTTGTCAGCATCGGCCGTATCCATACCGGCAATCAGGCACTTGCCCCCGGTGGGCAGGATAAGGGCGTTCAGGTGCTTGGCCAGGGTGGATTTGCCCGAGCCGTTGGTGCCGATAACCGCAACAAATTCCCCTTGTTTTACTGTAAGGTTAATATCGGTAAGCGCAGCAACTTCCTGGCCGTCATAGCCAGGATAGGTGTGGCGCAAATTTTCAATGTAAATTAGTTCTCCCATTGAGGCTTACTGCACCCCCGTTAAGGATAAAGGCGACCCGCCGGGTCGCCCTCGTCTTTTACTTGTTACACTAATTCGAGAATCGCCATCGGAGCCGCGTCGCCCCGACGCGGTCCAAGTTTGAGCACCCGGGTATACCCGCCTTGACGTTCAGCATACTTCGGAGCAATTACATCAAACAGCTTAGTTACAACTTCTTCGTCGTAGAGGCTTGATAACACCTGGCGGCGAGCATGCAGGTCGCCCCGCTTGGCCAAAGTAATCATTTTTTCGGCAAGACCGCTGATTTCTTTGGCTTTCGCTTCCGTTGTCTCAATACGCTCATATGCAAAGAAGGAAGTTAACATGCTGCGAAACAACGCTTTGCGTGCGCTAGTGTCCCGTCCTAACTTTCTGTAGGCCACAACTCTTCCCTCCCTTTACTCTTCGTGTTCTGCGAGTGCCAGACCCATCTCAACAATTTTCTTCTTAACTTCTTCCAGCGACTTCCTGCCCAAGTTGCGAACTTTCATCATATCTTCTTCGCTCTTTTGCACAAGTTCAGCCACTGTGTTGATTCCAGCCCGCTTCAGGCAGTTGTAGGAACGTACCGAGAGATCCAGATCTTCAATGGTCATTTCCATTGTCCTGTTTTTACCCTCGGCCGGTTCTTCCGAAACCAAACCCTGACCCTCATCCTCTTCAGGAGGTTCTCCGGCAATATTTTGAAATAATTTCAGGTGCGACACCATTATGCCAGCAGCCTTGCTGACCGCTTCTTCGGGACGCATACTGCCATCTGTCCATACTTCCAGTGTCAGCTTGTCATAGTTGGTTACATTGCCGACACGCGTATCGGTAACGTTGTAGTTGACACGGATAATCGGTGAGAAGATGGAATCAACAGGAATAATCCCGATTACATGGTCGGGCTTTTTGTTTTTGTCAGCCGGCACATAGCCTTTGCCTTTTTCAACCATGATTTCCATGCGGAGCTTGCCGCCGGCACCAACTGTCGCCAAGTGGAGTTCAGGGTTTAAAATGTCAATATCAGCGTCGGCTTTAATATCACCAGCGGTGACTTCGCCTTCTTCAAACGCTTCAACAAGTAAAACTTTCGGCTCGTCACTATGCATCTTCAGACACAGTTCTTTTAGGTTTAGAATAATGTCGGTGACGTCCTCCCGAACACCGGGAACAGTGGCAAATTCATGAAGTACACCATCGATTTTTACCGAGGTTACAGCCGCGCCCGGCAAAGAAGACAGGAGCACCCGTCTTAAACTGTTGCCCAGCGTAATGCCAAAGCCCCGGTCTAATGGTTCCCATACAAATTTACCGTAACGGTTGTCTTCACTTACTTCCACTATTTCGATCTTCGGTTTTTCGATTTCAATCATCCGGAAAAACCCTCCTCATTTGGCCAAACTCTTAGGTTACGCCATCGCCACGGTTGAGGGCAGATTATCTTGAATACAACTCGACAATGAGATGTTCCTGGATAGGAATATCAATTTCCTCCCGGGTGGGGTAGCGCATAATTTTGCCATTCATATCGGCAGCGGTCACTTCCAGCCAAGCCGGAGCTTGTTTGTGGCCGAGCGATTCAGCGATTTTTTTCATAATCGGGGATTCTTTGCTTTCTTCCCGGGCGGCAACAACGTCACCGACTTTTACCAGGAAGGAAGGAATGTTTACACGCCGGCCATTTACGTTAAAGAGGCCGTGGCGCACCAGTTGTCTAGCCTGGTTGCGGCTTTCAGCCATGCCCAGACGGTATACTACATTATCAAGTCTTCTTTCCAGCATTACTAAAAGGTTTTCACCGGTAATGCCTTTTTGGCGGTCAGCCTTTTCAAAGTAGTTGCGGAACTGGCGCTCCAGCACACCGTAAATACGGCGGGTTTTTTGCTTCTCCCGCAGCTGAATGCCATATTCGGAAACTTTTTTACGGGTTTGACCGGCGCCGTGCTGGCCGGGAGCAAAACCGCGCTCAGTGAAGGAGCATTTATCACTATAGCATCTGTCGCCTTTAAGATACAGTTTTGCACCTTCGCGGCGGCATAATCTGCAAACAGGACCTGTATATTTTGCCATTCTTACCAAACACCTCCCAATTCCTTAAACTCTTCTTCTTTTCGGCGGACGGCATCCATTATGCGGAATGGGTGTTACGTCTTTAATCATGTTAACTTCAAGGCCTGCAGCCTGGAGTGAACGGATGGCAGCCTCACGGCCGGCACCAGGACCTTTAACAAATACTTCGATTTGTTTAAGGCCATGTTCCATGGCAGCTTTGGCAGCTGTTTCAGCAGCCATCTGCGCAGCAAACGGCGTACTTTTCCGTGAGCCCCTAAAGCCCAGTCCACCGGCGCTGGCCCAGGAAATGGCATTGCCTCTGGTATCAGTGATGGTAACGATGGTGTTGTTAAAGGTGGAACGGATGTGGGCAACACCATGTTCTATATTTTTACGTTCTTTACGTTTTGGTCTTGCGACTTTCTTTTGAGCCAAAGGTTATTCCCTCCCTTACTTCTTCTTCTTAGCGCCGACAGTCTTTTTCGGGCCTTTGCGGGTACGGGCATTGGTCTTGGTACGCTGTCCGCGTACGGGAAGACCAAGGCGATGCCGCTTGCCACGATAAGAGCCGATCTCAATGAGCCGCTTAATGTTAAGTGCTTCTTCCCGGCGAAGGTCGCCTTCTACGCGATAATTCTTATCGATATTTTCACGGAGCTTGGCAACTTCTTCTTCCGTCAGATCCCGGGTTCTGGTATCCGGATTAATTCCGGTAGTCTTGAGGATTTCCTTGGATAAGGTTAAACCGATACCAAAAATGTATGTTAATGCAATTTCAATGCGTTTGTCACGCGGTAAGTCTACACCGGCAATACGTGCCATGTTTCAATCCACCCC
>JAEZQV010000278.1 GCA_023441125.1 Bacillota bacterium | reverse complement strand
GGACTCCCCCCGTTCAATCTGCCCGAGCATGGATTTACTCACGCCGGTAATATCGGCTACTTTGTCGAGACTTAGTTTTTTTTCCTCGCGAACCCGTTTTAAATTACTGGCGATTACCGAATTTACGTCCTGCAAAAAGGCTTCACCCCCTTGTATGACTGGCACTGTTATTATATAATAACACAAAGGCGTTATAACGTACATACCGATCGTTTTAACGCACAATTTTATACAATTTTATATAGTATAACATACCGGAAGCGATTTTACTATTTATGGTAACAAGGAGGAGAGCAATGAATACTGCGGCCCCTAGCATTAAAGAAGGCTTAGCCTCAGGCATTCCTATTGTTGTGGGCTACTTCCCGGTAGCCATGGCATTTGGCCTGCTGGCCAAAACCGTCAATGTATCCCTGGTGGACAGCTGTTTATTTTCTTTAATCGTGTTTGCAGGCGCCAGCCAGTTTATGGCTTTGGACCTGCTCAGAGCCGGGATTGCCACCGTGGACATTGTCCTGGCAACCTTTTTGCTCAATTTGCGTCATTTGATGATGAGCGCCTCACTCGCGGTACGTCTCCAAGAAGTCAAGAAAGGCTGGCTGCCGTTTATTGCGTTTGGCATTACCGACGAAAGCTTTTCTGTCGCCTCTTTAAAAAGCGGTCATCTCAGTGTCCCGTATCTGCTTGCCTTGCAGGGGATAGCCTATGCAGCCTGGGTAAGCGGTACTTTTGTGGGGTATCTGGTCGGCGCAGCCTTACCGGCAACTGTGCAAAGCAGCCTGGGCATTGGCCTGTATGCCATGTTCACCGCCATTTTGGTCCCCGAAATCAAAAAGTCGGTCAATGTTCTCTGTTTGTCGGCCCTGTCAGGACTTATCTATGCAGTCAATGATTACTTTAACCTGCTTCCCGCCGGTTGGAGCCTGATAACCGCTATTATCGCGGCCTCCGCCCTGGGTCTTGTGCTGCTGAAAGCAGATGACAGGGAGGCGCAGGCATGAAAAGTTATCTTCTGTTGATTGTCGGCATGATGCTTGTTACCTATTTGCCCAGGCTCCTGCCCTGGCTTGTATTGTCCGAGCGTCCGCTCCCGCCATTAGTGCGACGGTTTCTTCTTTATATACCCTACACAGCTCTCGGCGCCTTAATAACCCGCGGGGCGCTGGGCGCTTCCCCGGACATGACGCCGGCCACACTGGCAGGCATCGGCGTAGCGGCAGCCTGCTCCTGGTACCGGGGCGGGCTGGTATCTTCGGTGGCAGCCGCAATCATTGCCGTATTCTTACTACTGTCGGCTAATGGCTAAGCTGCAGGGTAGCCCGGACCTTTACTCATCGTCATCCCCCAGCAAACTGCCTAAGCCGCCCAGTACGGCTCCGCCCAGCACGGTCTTGCCAAGCACACTGCCTTCTTCTTTGGAGCCGCCCGGTCCGGGTACGGCCGCCAGCATCCGCCCGGCCAAGCGCGAGAACGGCAGCGACTGCAGCCAGATTTTTCCCGGTCCTTGCAAAACAGCAAAGAACAAGCCTTCCCCGCCAAACAGCGACGTTTTGATGTTACCGGCCTGCTGGATATCAAACCGGACTGTAGGTTCAAAAGCCACTACACAGCCGGTATCAACATGCAGCACTTCGCCCGCTTCCAGCTGGCGCTCGACAATGGTACCCCCGGCATGCATAAAGGCCAAGCCGTCGCCTTCCAGCTTCTGCATAATAAAGCCTTCGCCGCCAAACAACCCGGTCAGTATTTTACGCTGGAAATACAAGCCTACCGCTACGCCCTTGGCGGCACACAGAAAGCTGTCTTTCTGACAGATAACGGCGCCGCCGTATTGGGCCAATGGCATGGGAATAATATTGCCCGGATACGGCGCGCCAAAGGCCACCTTGGCCTTGCCGGCGCCACGGTGGGTAAACAGCGTGATGAACAGGCTCTCCCCGGTAAGCAGGCGTTTACCCGCCCCAAGCAATTTGCCCAAAAAACCGCCCTGACTGCTTTTGACCGAACCATCCCCAAAAATCGTGTCCATTTCGATAACGGGCGCTTTGTACATCATAGCGCCGGCCTCGGCTATGACACTTTCGCCGGGATCCAGTTCAATCTCCACAAACTGCATTTCACTGCCGAAAATTTTATAATCAATTTCATCGACCATTCACGCTGCGCCTCCTCTATAAATAGAGTACATATTTTCATCGATAGCCAATAAGGTATAGTTACCTTGAAGGAATCGAAAATTCCTGCTTTTTAGACTTGGTTACATTTATTATCCGCTTGCAGCGGCGGCAATATAAAATAAATCATTGCCGCCTGTAAAACATTTTACAGTCCCCTGCTTCCTTCGGTGTTACTATGAAGCTAAGGTTATTGTAACCAAATGGTAACACAGGAGGGACCATCATGACGGATCAACCGAAAAAATTGTTGTGTTGTGCCATACTGAAGCAGGAAATTGAACATATCCTGCAAAATGAGAAGGTCGAGGTTCACTACCTCGATGCCGCTCTCCATGTCGATCTGAAAAGTCTTCTGTCGTCGGTAACCAATGCGTTAGAAACCTTAGGCGACCGAGAAAACCTCACCCTGGTATTCGGCACAGGCTGCCACCCCCAAATGGCAGAGCTGGTCGCCCGAACTCGCTGTCACGGCATTCAGGCGCGCAATTGCATTGAAATGCTGTTAGGTGACAAAATGGCGGAAATGGATAAAGAAGCCCGGACCTTTTATCTGACAACAGGTTGGCTCAACAACTGGCAAAAAATATTTGTCGACGGACTTAAATGGGATAAAATCGACGCCCGCCAGAATTTCGGTTTTTATGACCGCATCGTTTTACTGGACACCGGCTTAACTCCCTTGGATGATGAGAAGATACTGGAGTTTTTCGACTTTGCCGAGGTCCCCATCGAAATTGTACCGGTTGATACCAAGCATTTAGAAAAATTGCTCACAACAGCTTCCGCGTTCTAAGCCTCATCATCCATACTGTCAGGGCCGCACTGAACAGAAAATGTTCCGGGCGGCCCTGACGCCATGCTGGCATTAAGCGGCAAAATCCCGCCGCGAAGGCCGCTCAAAATAAAAACGGACTACCACCTTATCGCTTGGCGGCAGCCGGTTTGCTCACAGTATGGCTATACACAATTTTCTCGATAGAGATAGTCATACGTCAGCGGCAGTTCATTATTTAATCCTTTGGTGAAAAGCAGTTGATAGATATCCAGCCCTGATGCCCGAAAAGCGGCAGCGCAGCCGTTGAGGTAAAGCGTCCACATACGGACAAAGCGTTCATCAAATTTTTTCCGGATGCTATCGGTATGGTTGACGAAATTCTCATACCACCGGTCTAAGGTCATGGCATAATGCATACGCAGGCTTTCCAGGTGGATAAGATGGAAATCGTATTCCGGCAGCAGCCAAACCGTCTCTCGCAGGGAAGGAACATAGCCGCCCGGAAAAATATATTTTGTCATCCAGGAATTTGTTATTTCCTCAAACATGCCGGTAATCGTATGCAACAGGGATAGGCCGCCGGGAACCAGCAATTCATTTACTTTATTCATATAACAGGGCAGATTGCTCTTCCCGACATGCTCGAACATGCCTACGCTCACAATTTTATCAAACTGGAACTGTCCGGGCTCCAGCTCCAGATAACTCATTAATTTGACCTGTACCTGATCTTCCAACCCCAGGGCCTGAATCCGCCGCTTGGTGCCTGCATACTGTTCCTCGCTTAATGTAATACCGGTTGCCTGAACCTGATACTGCTGCGCGGCCCGAATGATCAGCCAGCCCCAGCCACTGCCAATATCGAGCAGCCGCTCACCGGGTTTCAGGTTTAGTTTGCGGAGAACATGGTCGATTTTTTGCAATTGGGCCTGGTACAGTGAATCGGCCGGAGACTTGAAGTAAGCGCAGGAATAACTCATGGTTTCATCCAGCCACAAAGAGAAGAAATCATTGCCAATATCATAATGGTGCTGGATATTTTGCTGCTGAACCCGGCAATCACTCGCGGCGGCAGAACGGTCCGGCTGCGGCAGTGGCTGCGGCTGCGTATTAAGCGCCATGATCCGGATGATATCATCCATGGAGCCTTCAAAATCAAGGATTCCGTCCATATATGCCTCACCCAGAGCCAGCACCATGTCATCATTATTAAACTTTACCGGCGGTTCCTTATGAAAAATCACTTTAAACGCCGGGGGCTCATTGCCATAATCCTCTTGTTCCCCATCCCAAAAAACTACGGAAAAACCACCTTTCTTCCAAGTCTTCAGCAACAGTTTTAAAACCATTTTCTTTAACATTGCTCTCACTCCTCTCCTTTTACCGCAAGCAAAACTGTACGTAACAGCTAACCCTGAGGTTACAAATTATCTTTCATTGTAACATTGATTATTTATATGTAAAAATATACAATTAATTATAATATAATTGCTCTAAAGCTATGAGGAAGGAATACACTTATGGACTTTCTTCAGTTAAAGTATTTTCAGGTGGTTGCCCGCCTGGAAAATATCACGCGCGCAGCCGAAGAACTTCATATTGCCCAACCCTCGCTTAGCAAAACAATCGCCCGGTTGGAGGAAAGTATCGGTGTGCCTTTATTCGAACGCCTCGGCCGGCGTATCCGCCTCAACCAGTTCGGCAAAATCTTTTTGCGAAGAGTAGAACGAAGCTTTCATGAGTTGGAGGATGGTCAACGGGAAGTAGCAGACTTAGCGG
>JAEZQV010000261.1 GCA_023441125.1 Bacillota bacterium | reverse complement strand
CTCCAGTCGGTAGCCTTCTCGCGCATTGAGGCCGAAGAAATTTATCAGCAAAGCAAGACGGAAGGCCTGAAAGCGTTTTTCCGCGCCTATTATTCTCAAGGCGTTGCCGAGCTTTTGCGCTTTGTCCCCCAGGAACATGCCCGCCACTTCTGTACCTGCGTGTTAAAATCGCTGGCTTACCCTGAGCAGGAAACGCAAATAATCCTCCGGCAAACACTGCAAACCTACCTGGATTGTCAGGGTGATATTGCGGAAACGGCCCGGGCCCTCTATATTCACCGCAACACGGTAAAATACCGGATCGCCCGCTTAAACGAAATATTAGATACGCCGCTTTCCCAGCCGGATTTTTCTTTGCAGCTGCGGCTGGCGCTGCTGCTTTCCGAAGCCTAGGGGACAGTATTTTAGCTTTGCACGCGTCAGATGATTCGGGAATACAAGGGCAGGGTCTTACTTTTGTCATCGCTACAAAAGTAAGCAAAAAATCTAGGCCCAGAGCCTCCAACACGCTAACCTGTTCCGCTAGAGATCTGCTTTCATAGCTGTATGATATAGTCTCCATCTCCATGCACGGGCTGAAAAAGCCGGGCGATATTCCTAAAATCCGCAAACTCGCTAACGCTCAAACAGTGCGGATTTCTTTACGGAATACCGCCCGGCTTTTCTCCTGCGGAACGCTTTTTCCGGCAAAGGCCGCGGGGGTACGGGAGTTACCTGGGTTACCTGGGATGCCGGGGTCACTGTCTCCTGACTCACGGGCGTAACCCTACTGAGACGCAGGCGGCCGTTATGCAAAAGCGGAGGTTAAGCGCCAGCGGCGCAGCGTTGTATAACGGTCGCCTGCGCCGGGCTTTGTACCTGGCATCCTTTGTTTTATAAGGACTTGCTGCCTCCCCAAACTTGTAATTTCTGATATAGAAATAAAGCCTGGAGCCTATAAGGAAAAATCTTCATAGGCTCCGGGCTTTTTACGTAAATTGTACCGGTAAAAACATGCATTTTTTGACTGCGTCACCCTTTAATTCCAAAGGTTATGACTGTTTTTTACCCGGCCTGCTCTCTAATCCAAGGTGTCGGAAGCAAAAGCGCTTTTCCCCTCATACCGGTTGTAATGGATGTCATCGCTGACAAGATAATCATAGATTTCTTTTACAATCGGAATGCCATTCTTTTCATAGTCCTGCGCTTTCTTTTCGGAAGACTCGCCTGGCACCAGCACACTGTCAAAACCAACAGCCGGGCGGAGCGCATGGAGTTCATCCACCATGCTACGCACATTATTTTTGAATATATCAATGGAGGAAAAATAATCCGGATTGATTACTAAATGAACCTGTCCCAGTTCCCGCCCGGCGGAAAGATCGGCATACATAGAAGTTACATGCTTGCCAAACGGAACGCCCAACAAGGAGCCACACAAAATGTCGACCATCATCATCAGGCCATAGCCCTTGGAACCGGCAATGGCCACAAGGCCGCTAACAGCAAAGGGATCGGTAGTGGGATGTCCGGTCTTGTCTACCGCCCAGGTTTCAGGAATTGGCTTGTTCCTCGCTCTGGCATCCAGAATTTTTCCCCAGGCGCCTACGGTAGTAGCCATATCAAATACAATGGGCGAACGGCCCGCACAGGGAGCAGCAAAGCCGATAGGATTTGTTCCGAAGTAGGGATCAGCTGAGCCATACGGCACAACCATCGGGTCGGATTGGCACATGGACATGACGATCATATTTTCATCGGTAGCCATTCTTAAGAAATAGGAAAGAGTGCCGCAATGCCCCAGTTCGCGCATGCCGACAAAACCGATGCCGTTTTCTTTCGCCAGCTTGATGGCTTCAATCATACCGTTTTTGGCAACAACCATACCGACTGCGTTGTCTCCTTCGTAAATGCCTGTGCATGGTCCGGTTTTTCTGAAAGAGAAATTAGGCCTAACATTACTGCCGCCCTTGGCGATCCGTTCAGAATAATACTCCACCCGTACAGCCCCATGCGAATGTACGCCTCTGCTGTCTGCATACGTTAAGTGGTTGGCAACCTCCTGCGCATGCTCCTCAGGCAATCCGGCCTTCATGACTTTATTTTTGATTAACTGATGCAATTCCGCTTTGTTTACTAAGACCATTTCCTGTTGACTCATAGTAAAGTAACACCCGTTTTTATCTTATATCGGTGAGTTAAGTCTCCCGCCTCTACAGGCGGCGTTGGTTCAGGTGGAGTAGACTCTCCACCTGAACCCCCGATGTTTCAGCTTGGCTGAAACGAGTTCCCTCCACTGGCGTCTGTATTGCGGACGCTCACTTTGCTTGCAATTTAATTGTACTGTGCCTATCCCTGTTTATCATCAGCCACACAGGCTAATTCGTTCGGCCTGATTTGTCTGGTTTAAACAAATAGTACAGCTACTACACTTTGAATGAACTGATAGCTGCTTTAAGACTCTGCGCAATCTCCGCAAGACCTTTGCTGGCGATTTCCATCTGCTGCATTGAGGCCGATTGTTCTTCGATGGCCGCCGAGATAGTCTGGGCTTCGTCGGCTGCCGCTTGGCTGAGATCATCTATTTTTCTCACATCGGTCACAATTTGCTGGCTGTCATTCACAACCCGGTGAATAGCCGCCGTAATGTCCGTTACCTGACCGGAGACCCTGGTTACTAATCCTGCAATATCACCGAAAGCCGAGCCGGCAGTATTCACAACCTCGGTTCCCACCTTAACCGCCTGCGTACCTTGATCCATTGCGACAACAGCGTCATTCGTCTCACCCTGAATTTCTCTAATCAGCTCAGCGATCCGCTTGGCCGCGTCCTGGGACTGCTCGGCAAGCTTGCGAACTTCTTCCGCCACTACGGCAAAACCGCGGCCTTGCTCACCAGCCCGGGCAGCTTCTATCGCCGCATTTAGCGCCAGCAGATTCGTCTGGCTGGCAATTCCTGCGATGGTGTCTACAATCTGTCCTATTTCTTTGGACCGCTCGCCAAGTTTGGTAACAACGCTGGCGGAATTATTGACTGTTTGCTCCACCATCAGCATCTGGCTTACCGCTTTTTCAATAGAAAGGGTACCGGCTTTCGCCTTGTCGGCAGCTTGCGCGGAAGAGGCGGCTACCTGCTCGGTACAGTTGGCCACATACCTGATTCCATCTGACATATGTTCAACAACGTGAGCCGTATTACCGATAACTTTTACTTGGTTTTCCGCGCCGCCGGCTACTTGGGTTATCGATACAGCTACCTGGTTGGCAGCCTGCGCTGACTGACTAACGCTGCTGGAAAGCTCTTCACTGGCAGTCGCCAGCTTTCCCGCCTCGGTATGCACTTTGCCGACGATGCGACAGATAGAGTCCAGCATTTTATTCATTTCGCGGGCTATTGTTCCCAGCTCGTCATTGGCCGCAATGCTTAGACGGGGAGTTAAATCACCCGTGCCGATCGTGTTAATTACGGTTGACAAGTACGGCAGTTTTCTTAACATATACTGCAGTACAAAGTACATCAAACCTACTAAGATAAGGATGGCGATGACAAAATAAGCTGTAATTTTGCTAAAAAACTCATGTACCTGCTTAAATATTTCTTTTTTGGCCGTT
>JAEZQV010000237.1 GCA_023441125.1 Bacillota bacterium | reverse complement strand
CCGGAAACCCCCGTAGAATGAAGCGCTTCATTCTACGGGGGTTTCCGGTTCGGTATTGCAGCAAGTACCAGTGGTGGGGCTACTTGCCGGGATCGGTTTTGGCGAACCCTTTACCCTGACCCTGCGGCTGGGCGCAGTCCTCAGACACAATTTTGCTTCTGTCTGTACGGGCAAAGCCTTTGCCGGCGGTGCTGCAATCCGGTCTTGCGGCAGCCTTGTCGTCCGGTGAAGTCATACAATTACATCCTCCTGACACTCACAGAATAAGAGTATTAACTATATAGTAATATCCTGGGTAGGGGGAGAAATTATACCTGCGCCATAAAAATATAAGTGTTGTCTAAGCCTCCACGGCTGTAAGCCACCGGTTTGTCAGTACGGGTGGCTCATAAGCAGCAATATAAGCCAGCGCGGCAGCAATGTCCTGGGTTACAAAGTACAGTTCATGGCATTCTGTTTTGGCAAACTGCTGGCAGATGACGGTAGCAAATTGTTCCAGCAGTTTGTCGTAAAAATTGTTGATATTCAAAATGACGATAGGTTTATTATGATACTGTAGCTGTTTTAATGTTATAATTTCCAGAATTTCTTCCATGGTGCCGTAGCCGCCAGGCAAGGCAATAAACGCATCGGAACGTTCATCCATGGTTGCCTTTCTCTCGCGCAGGCCTTTGGTGACAACAAGCTCATCACACTTATCATAGACAATGCCCGCCAGATTTAACGCTGCCGGAATGATCCCGATAACATGTCCGTGGTGCTGGTGCACTGACCGCGCACAGGCCCCCATCAGGCCGGTAAGCCCGCCGCCGAAAAGGAACAGATCGCCGCTCACCGCGATTTCCCGCCCCAGGGCGGAGGCGGCCTCGAAATAAACCGGCTCGATAGCCTGACTGGAGGAACTATATACGCAAATAACCTTGTTCATTGATACCCTTCTCCCGTTTCCTGCCAAAGTAAAAGTTCAAAATCTATCTTACCATTGTCTGTTTTAACTGTCCACAGCCGCCCTGGATATCCATCCCGAAGTTATGAAATATCTCCGCGTCAATAGAGGTGCTTACTTTATGGTAAAACTCCCAAATTCTCTGCTGCTCCGCTGGAACCAGTCCCTGGATATTATTTTCATTATATTGGGAAATGATCAGTTTTACAGGTTTTCCTGCCAGGAGATCTGTAAGTTGTTTAATATCCTCTGCCCTGTCATTAAAATCCTTAAACAGCATATATCGTAGCCGGGCTTTTATGCCGACGGCCTGGGAATACTCGACTGCGGCCTGAATAATTTTATCGATACTATACCTTTTGTTCATGGGAATCATTAGACTTCTTTGAGCATCTGAAGACGCATGGAGAGAAAGATTCAAGCGGATAGTAATACCGCTGTCCAGGAAGTCTTTGATCATTTCATAGATTAAGGGAACGATTCCCACCGTAGCCAGCTCAAAATGACGTATTCCTAAGCGGGATTGCAGCTCAATCATCGCAGCCTTTACCTGTTCATAATTTAGCAAAGGTTCTCCCATGCCGGCAAAAACCACGGCATCTATTGGTACTGTCCGGGTATTTGCACGAGTTGTATTACATAAATCTACCTGTCCAATGATTTCTTGCATAGAAAGATTTCTTAGGAAGCCCTGTTTTCCTGTGGCACAGAACCTGCAGCCCATACTGCAGCCCACCTGTGAGGAGACACATACCGTACTGTGGAAAGTCAGCTGGTGCTGTTCATCAAACATATATAAGGTTTCTACCGTGGTTTCGTCTTCCAAGCCCATCAAGTACTTTTCGGAATGATCCTGGCTGGTTAGTTTGCGCAATAGCTTCATAGATAGCCCTCCAGTAATGGAACCGATGTTAGCAAGTAACGCTGTCTGCTGCAATTGTTTTGATCTTATCACAAATAGCGCATGTTCCTATATGAAAAAACCAACAATATTTGTACTATTTTTTACATGTTTCGTAGTTTAGGCCTACTCATTGACTCTCAGCATAATTTAATGCAAAAACAAGAGGATTGGATGTACTGAAACTCTCAAAAACACTGTGGCAGGATGAATAAAACCAGCAGATCACTCCCGCAAAGGTAAGTGATCTGCTGGTTTGTTCTTTTGCATACGCAAGTGGACTTAGCAGTGAGTCATCACTGCGCCTGTTTTTTATTGCGGAACTGAACCGGCGACATGCCGTATTTTTTCTTAAACAATCGGTTGAAATGCTCAACATTGGGATAGCCTACGCTGTCCGCAATGGTTTCAACGGTCATACTGCCGTTTTTAAGCAGTGTACAGGCTTTTTTCATGCGGACATTTCTAACTATTTCACCAAAAGTTCCGCCGGACTTTTCTTTAATATATTTGGATAGATAAGGGGGCGTCAGGTGCATATGGCGGGAAAGATCCTTCAACGTGACGGTTAGGTAATTGGTCTGGACATAATTCATGATTGCATCGATTCTTTCATCATGGCACTTGCCTTCGTCCAGTATTTCCTCCAGACGATTGACGGCTACCACCAGGGCGTTAATGGAGGATTTAATTATGTCGTCGTCGATGCCGACACCCCAGTATAATTTGTTTTGATAACTAACACCGACATAGGACACCGCTTTGGAAGAGGAGCCGCGGGACAGGGCATGTTCTTCATAAACGGCCAACTCATAATGAAGGTCAAAGTATTGCTTAAGCGCATTGCTAACGGCGTCCAAACGCCCGTTGCCGTGGCCGACAATGGTTCTGGCCTGGCCGTTATGCCGGATGCTGACCTGGGCTAAAATACCGTCAAGCTGCTTGAAGTGGCATTCGGCAACAGAAAAATAAGGTGTGTTAGTTATGTATTTATCCTCAAAGATCTGATAGACCCACTGGGGTGATAATTCCTTATGCTCCCGGTCGGAAACATCCTTGACGGCATAGCCGACCTCTTCCTTCATCTGCGCGGGCATGGTCATGCCGTAATGCTGCTTGAGTATGTAGCCGATGCCGCCTTTGCCGGACTGGCTGTTAATCCGGATGACATCCGAATCGTACTGCCGCCCCACATCCTTGGGGTCGATGGGCAGATAAGGCACCGACCAAAAAGTGCTGTTTGTATCTGCGCGGTGCTGCATGCCCTTGGCAATGGCATCCTGGTGAGAGCCGGAAAAAGCGGTGAATACCAGTTCGCCGGCATACGGCTGGCGGGCAGGCACAGGCATTCTGGTCAACGCTTCATATTTCTGGCATATCTCCGGCATGCTGCTGAAGTCCATCCGGGGGTCAACGCCATGGGAGAAGAGATTCATCGCCAGCGTGATAATATCCACATTGCCTGTTCGCTCGCCGTTGCCGAACAGTGTTCCCTCAATTCTTTCGGCGCCGGCAAGTACGCCGAACTCGGCGTCGCAGACACCGCAGCCCCTGTCGTTGTGAGGGTGCAGGCACAAGACAACTGCATCCCGGTACTTCAGGTGCTTGTTGATGAATTCCACCTGGCAGGCAAATACGTGCGGCATGGCATTCTCCACTGTGGTGGGCAGATTAATGATCGCCTTGCTGGCCGGCGTCGGCTGCCATACATCCAGTACGGCATTGCATATTTCGAGGGCATAGTCCACCTCGGTGCCGGGAAAGCTCTCCGGGCTGTACTGAAAGGAAAAATTGCCGGTGGTTTCAGCAGCCAGCTGCTTTAATAATTTTGCGCCATCCACCGCAATCTGCTTGATTTCTGCCTTGCTTTTGCCGAATACCTGCTCCCGCTGGGCGACGGAAGTGGAGTTATACAGATGAATTACCGCGTGCGGCGCACCCTTAACCGCTTCAAAAGTTTTGCGGATGATATGCTCCCGCGCCTGGGTCAGCACCTGGATGGTCACATCGGCGGGAATCATATTTTTTTCGATCAGTGCCCTGATGAAGTTGTATTCGGTATCCGAGGCCGCCGGGAAGCCTACCTCGATTTCCTTGAAGCCGATCTTTACCAGCAGAGCAAAAAACTCTAACTTCTCTTCCAGGCTCATGGGTTCGATCAGCGCCTGGTTGCCATCCCGCAAATCGACACTGCACCAACTGGGCGGCTTATCGATATAATCTTTTTTTACCCAATCGTAGGATAATACCGGCGGCATAAAATAAGCCCGTTCATACTTTTGAAAATTTCTCATTATCTATCCTCCATTCTGCTGCGGTATAAGCAAAAAAGCCTTCGTCTCCTAATCGCCACAAACGATTATAGAGACGAAAGCCCAATACTTCCGCGGTACCACTCTATTTCATGCTTGACACACGCTCATCGGCACATTGCATGCCTATCCTGGTAACGGTGGATGCCGTCATGACCTACTCATCTTTTCAGCCAGAAGCTCCCGGGTGAGTTCACCGCATTGCTCATACTGCTTCGCATCAGCCAACAGCTTTCTGAAATCACGTTGCGGCTACTGTTCCCTTTCATAGCTTTTCCAGAGGTATTATGTACTTTTTATGATACCCAATTACTAATTAAATAATAGCATAGCTCGCCGGGATTGTGCAGTGATAAATTTAATCAGTTTTATTGATTTTTTTTAATGTGACAATTTGCTCAGAAGAGTAATTGTCTGCGTTCCTGCTAACGTCAGGTTATTTTGTCGATCGTCCGTTTGCGTAAGGGTGACAAAAAAGAAGAATACTGCAGAATATTTATAAAAACAATTGCTTTATTTAGTTTTCAATGTTATTATTTAAATAAAATTAACGGCTGTATTCTCCGGCTGATCAGAAGACTGAAGGTCGAGACGCTTATGGGCAAATAAGTGTTTCGGCTTTTTTGTTTTACCAGGACTTATTTAATACACCAGAGAGGATGTGAGAGCAGCCAAGTCCGGGATGGTCATAGTTTTTGCTAAAAGTATAGTAAAGGGAGCTGGAACAATGCGTAAAATTAGTTTGTTACTAGTATTTATTTTAAGTTTATCAGTGGCACTGCTGGCCGTGGGCTGCGGTTCACAAACAACGGAAAAAGCGGCGGAGACTAAAAAGCAGACGCTGCTGGAAACCGTCAAACAGCGGGGAACCATCAAAGTAGGCACGGAGGGAACCTATCCGCCGTTTACCTTTAAGAATGAAAAAGGCGAACTGGAAGGCTTCGATGTGGATATTATTAATGAAGTAGCCAAACGGCTGGGGGTAAAAGCAGAGTTCGTGCCTACCGAATGGAAAGCCATGTTTGCCGGTCTTGACGCAGAACGCTTTGACGTGATTGCGAATCAGGTAACCATCAATCAGGAACGGCTGGCTAAATACGATTTCTCCGATCCGTATACCGTTTCCGGCGGACAAGTGGTGATAAATAAAAATACGGCAGATATTAAGGGACAGGCAGATCTCAAAGGCCGTAAAGTCGGTGTGACGCAAGGCAGTAACTGGGATGAAATAGCCAAGAAAGCCGGCGCCAATATCCAATATTATAAAGGAGCCAATGAGATTTTCGCCGATTTGGCGGCCAACCGGATTGAAGCAACGGTAAATGACCGGTTATTTGTTGCCGAGTATTTATTAAAAAACCCCAATCAGCAGCTTAAAGTAGCGGGACCGTCTTTTGACCAGGCCAAGATGGGCTTTGCTTTCCGCAAAGGCTCGCCGGAACTGGTGGAAGCGGTTAATAAAGCGTTAAAAGAGATCTATGCGGATGGGACCTACTTGAAAATATCCCAAAAGTGGTTTGGTGAAGATGTTAGTAAATAGAGAATGGTTGATCGTGCTTAACTCCCTGCCTATTTTAGCGCAGGGAGCTCTGGTCACTATCGAGATCAGTCTGATTGCCATGGCTGGCGCGGTTCTGCTGGGTTTAATCGTGGCGTTGATGAGAATAGCTAAAGTTAAGCTCCTGCAGTATATTGCCAAAGTATATATATCCTTTTTCCGTGGCACGCCGCTGTTGGTGCAGCTGCTGATCCTGTATTTCGGCTTAACTTCTTTTCATATTGTGCTTGACCCTTATCCTGCCGCTGTAACCGGCCTTATTTTGCATTTTGGCGCATATATTTCGGAGATTTTCCGGGCGACCATTCTTTCCATCAGCCGGGGGCAGTGGGAAGCGGCGCTAGCCTTGGGAATGACCAACTCGCAGATATTACGCCGGATTATACTGCCGCAGGCGGTGCGGATTGCCGTACCGCCTTTGTGGAACTGCCTGATTGATACCTTAAAATCCTCCTCGTTGGCCTCGGTGGTTACTGTGCCGGAACTGACCCGGCAGGTAGAGGAACAAAGTTCGGCCCAGTTCGTGTTCATGCCTTATTTCGTTACCTTAGCAGTGTTTTATTGGGTAATGGTTATCGCTATGGGCTGGGTGCAGGAATGGCTGGAGAAAAAGCTGGAAATACCGGGAGGGTCATCAGCGTCATGATTGAGGTTACCGGCTTGTATAAGAGTTTTGGCAATGCGCCAATTTTAAAAGGTGTCAATCTGCGGGTAAAGCCAGGCGAGGTCTGTGCGATTATCGGTTCGAGCGGTTCAGGCAAGACCACGTTGTTACGCTGCCTGAATTATTTGGAAACCCCGGACAGTGGCCAGGTCCGCATTGGTGATCTGATTCTGGACAGGCAAAAATCAGCTCCGAACGGCGAATTGGTTCGTCAGTTACGGCAAAGAACCGGCATGGTGTTTCAGCAGTTTAATCTTTTTCCGCATAAAACGGCGCTGGCAAATGTTATCGAAGGGTTACTGGTCGTAAAAAAGCTTCCTACACAGCAGGCCATTGAAGTAGGGACGCTGTGGCTCACGAAAGTTGGCCTGGAGCAAAAGCTGGCCGCGTATCCCGGACAGCTTTCCGGCGGCCAAAAACAGCGGGTGGCTATTGCGCGGGCTATGGCTATGGAACCGGAGGTAATTTTGCTTGATGAACCAACCTCGGCCTTAGACCCGGAATTAGTGAGCGAGGTATTGGCGGTCTTGAAAAAACTGGCGCAAGAAGGCATGACGATGGTAATTGTCACCCATGAAATGAAGTTTGCCCGGGAAGTGGCCGGCAAAGTGGTATTCATGAATGAGGGCTCTATTCTCGCGGAAGGTCCGCCGGCACAGATATTTTCCTCAGCTAATGAACGGATAAAAGCCTTTACCGCCCAGTTTACCAATCATTCATTGCCACCGGCTAACCAGTAGGGTTATGGTGGTCGGCCGACTGGCAAGTCTTTACGCAATGTGACAGTGTCTGGAAAAAACGAATGGTAACGGCGTGACCGAATTCCGTAATTTGGTCACGCCGCTGGTGCTTTTCCATATCTAACTATTTTTTCGCCTGCGGAGTAAACGGATTGAACTCATTGGTATAGATTTGATCCGGTCTAATATCGCCTTTTATCTCACCAAATCTTTTCAGCAGTTCAATCCACACGGTCACCGTTTCTTCTTTGATGAGAGCATGAGGCGCATAATAAACCGGTCTTACCCTGTCAACGGGTACCTTAGCGCGCCTGGCTGTAATTTCAGCCGCCTGTTGCGGATTGGCATTGGCCCAGTCGTGAATTTTGGCCATAGCCGTAACAAAGCGTCTTACAACATCGGGTTTTTCGCTAATGAATTTCTCACTGAAGTAAGTTGGCGCGTTCCCGCCAATACCACCCCAAACATCATAGTCACTGAATAGAACGCGAAATTCCCCTTTGGTGCCGATTTGATCCGGATTGGCGTGAAAGCCCGCAACATCGATATCCCCCTGGCGTAAGGCCTGCTCCAGTGATGTCTGCGGAACGAGCGTGAATTCCACTTTGCCTTTGGGTTCAGGTATACCATTTTTTTCAAGATAGGCATAAGGCGTATATTCATGGCAGCCGCCCTGGCTGGATATGCCAATCTTTTTGCCGATAAGATCCTGAGGGGTTTTGATAGGACTATTGGCCTTTCATCAGAGGGACGGTTCTATTGATGCATTATAAATAAAATGGTAAAATTAAGTTGAGGTGGTGAATTATGCCAAGACAAGCGCGACAACCAAGTCAAAGTGGGATTTACCATTTAATGATACGAGGTATTAATAAACAAAGTATATTTGAAGATGATGCAGATAGAAAGAAGTTCATGTGGTGTTTGCAGCATTATAAAGAGGTAAGTCAATATGCTATTTACGGGTATTGTCTCATGGATAATCACGTACATCTGCTAATAAAAGAAGGCCTAGAACCGATAGCGAAATCTGTGAAAAGAATTGGCGTAAGTTATGTATCATGGTTCAACCAGAAGTATGGCCGTTGTGGTCATTTATTTCAAGACCGGTTTAAAAGTGAAGCTGTAGAGACAAACGAATATTTTTTGATAGTATTACGTTATATTCATCAAAACCCTATCAAAATTGGCAAAGAACAAAAATTAGAAACATATCCATGGAGTAGCTACCCGGAATATTCTAAAATGAGTAGATTGATTGACATTGATTTTGTTTTAGGTATGTTCTCGCCGAAGCGAGAAGTCGCAGTTAATATGTTTAAAGAGTTTATGAACGAAAAGTCTGCAGATAACGCTATAATGGTTTACTCCATAAATAAATTAACAGATCAAGAAGCTAAGGCTGTGATACAAAAACTGACCCAGCTTACTATTCTTACTGAGCTACAAACTATGGAAAAAGAAAAACGGAATGAGCTGCTGCGGCAGATTAAGAAAAGCGAAGGGATATCGACGCGACAGATAGCAAGATTAACAGGCATGACGCAGAGTATAATTGCACGTGCATGAATCAAAAGAACCGTCCCACTGATGCTGTTGTCACTTACGCTTGTGTGAAATTTTGGTGTCAGGAACTATCTGTCCACTAACTCATGCTGTCCCGGTCAACACATTAGTGCACGAAAAGTTGCGTTACCCGTTGGTCCTTCCTGTTATACTACAAGGGAAGGGAGGAAATGTATGGATTGGCCGGAGAGAATGGACAGAGCGATGAGGTATATTGAGGAGAACCTGGCTGGGGAAATTGATTTTAAGACAGCAGCAGCGTTGGCATGCTGTTCCGTGTATCATTTTCAAAGAATGTTCGCTTTTATTACGGATGTTCTCTTATCAGAGTACATCCGGCGGCGCAGGCTTACTCTGGCAGCGTTTGAACTGCAAACCAGTGATAGCAAAATCATTGATTTGGCGCTTACATATGGTTATGATTCGCCTGTCTCCTTCACCCGTGCATTTCAAAAACTGCACGGCATTACACCCACGGCTGCGCGTAGGACAGGAGTCCGGCTAAAGGCTTATCCACGCCTATCCTTTCATATTTCGCTGCGAGGAGACAAGGAAATGAATTATCGAATTGTTGAAAAACCCGCATTCTCGATCTTGGGAAAAGCGCTTAGAGTTTCTACGGCCAATGAGGCCCAATTGGAACGGATTCCACAATTTTGGGATGAATTGAGACAAAATGGCAGTATTGGCAGACTTGGCAGTATGGCTGCGGCAGGCGGTCAAATAGGAAAAAATCTGCTCGGGATTTGTAAGGAAGGTGCCAACGCTGAGTTTGTTTATGTTATTGCTGTTGAGAATACTGCCGGCGTGAAAGCGGCAGGGTTTGAAACTTTCATTATTCCGGCTTTGACCTGGGGAGTGTTTGAAGCCAGTGGCCCGGTGCCGAATGCGATCCAGGAACTTTTCAAACGAATTTATACCGAGTTTTTTCCGGCAGGCGGCTATGAGCGAGGCAACGGACCGGATATTGAGGTCTATTATGAGGGGGATATTCATAGTCTGGACTATCGTTTTGAAGTTTGGATACCGCTAATTAAGAAGAACTCAATATAAGAAAGTATTGACGAATATTTCCATATAGAATAAATTTGATTATAACTGTGAGCAACTGACTAGCAATTACTAGAGGCTGCATTCCGAAGTTGCGGGATGCAGCCTTTTAAAATTAAAAACCGATTTGTCATCAGGCTATGAGCAAATGCTGTTTTAAGGAGAAAAGCAGATGAATTTTCGCGGAATGATATTTGACTTGGACGGTACGCTGCTGAATTCACTGCCGGTGTGCTACAGCGGCTTCCGCAGCACTTTGCGGCAATTCCTTGGCCGTGAATACTCGGATGCTGAAATACACGCATTGTTTGGACCCAGCGAAGAGGGGGTGCTGAAAAAACTGCTGCCTGGCCAGTGGGAGGAAAGTCTGCAATATTATTTGGCAGCCTATGATCAGGCCCATACGGAATATGCCAAGCCGTTTCCCGGAGTGGAAGCCGCCTTAGCGCTGCTAAAGGAACGAAAGGTCCGGCTGGCCATTGTTTCCGGCAAAGGAGCCGGCACGATGGCGATTTCCCTGCGGCATTCGGGCTTGGGCAAGTTTTTCGAGGTGGTGCAAACCGGCTCGGAACATGGTGCGGCTAAACCGGCTCACATCAAACAGGTGCTTAGCTTGTGGAACTATGAACCCAAGGATGTTGCGTACATTGGCGATACCGCGTATGATATCAAGGCGGCGCAGGCGGTGGGAACGGTCGCAATCGGCGCCGTTTGGGCGAATACGGCGAGTAGCGGGCAAGTTAAGGCCATGAACCCTGAACTGGTTTTTTGCTCAGTGGAGGATTTTCGCGCATGGATTGAGGCTGGCTTTCCGGCAGAGTTACGGAGTAGCTGAAGCAATAGCTGGTTCAATAACTCTATTGCTTCTCATTATACGGCGAACAAGAAGGGGAACGGCATTGGGAGATGGTATTGTGGATGAGCAGAAAGCGGCAACTTTAATAATTACTAAGCAGCAAGCCTGCCGGTTTATTCTTGCTTATCAAGGCTTATGGAC
>JAEZQV010000049.1 GCA_023441125.1 Bacillota bacterium | reverse complement strand
ACATAATTCTGCGGGAAAAGCTGGCTGTACCCATTCTGACCATCGAGGGCGATAAACCCGGTAAGCTTGATGCCAGAACCAGACTGAGAATAGAGAGTTTTTTGGAGATGCTGCGTTAATGGGAATAATGCGGCCGGGATGTGTCGGCAAGGAGGTGGACAGTCATGCGGTGTGGTATAGATTTAGGTAGCCGCAGTGTAAAACTGGTCATTATGGATACTGAGGCCAAAGCGCTTACCGCGGCCACCGTGTATGAAACGGCCAAATTTTACCGTGAGTACGGTCAGCGGACCGAAACTGGTCTGGCAGTGGACTTTGCGGCGCTGGGGTATCCGGCGGTTACTCAGCTGACAGCTACCGGTTATGGCCGCAATACCATAAATATTGTCGGCGCTACGGTCATTCCTGAACTCAAGGCGCATATGCTTGGTGTAATCCACCAAACGGGTTTGACGGATTTTACCCTGCTGGATTTGGGCGGTCAGGACAGCAAAGTGATTAAAGTACGCAAGGGCAAGATGACAGACTTTCAGACCAATGACAAGTGTGCCGCCAGTACCGGGCGCTATCTGGAAAATATGGCGACCGTTCTCGGCATTAGCCTGGAAGAACTGGCCGGCTATAGTGACAACCCGGTTGAACTTAGCGCAACCTGTGCTATCTTTGGCGAGTCGGAACTGATTGGCCGGATTGTGGAGGGGTATACCACCGCCGAATTGGCCGCCGGTGTCAATTATACTATTTATAAACGTATCAAGCCCATGCTGGCCGCACTCAAAAGCGAAAAGCTGGTTTTTACCGGCGGGGTGGCCCTGGGCAGCGCCATCAAGGAGTTTATTACCCGGGAAATGGCTGTGGAAGTCGTTATACCTCAATATCCCCAGCTGAATGGGGCGATTGGCTGTGCTGTATATAAATAGCCGGCCAGGTTGTAGGAGGCGAATGGTATGTTGTTGGGAATCGATGTCGGCGGAACATTTACTGATGCGGTGGTTGTAAAAGAAGGCCGGGTTTTGGCTGCGGCCAAAACCCCGACTACCCACCAGGAACTGCTGCATGGTATTGTTAGGGCCATTGATAAAGTGCTGGCCGGCATTACCGTGCAGGCAATCCGGCGGGTGGCGCTGTCCACAACCATTGTGACCAATGCATTGGTTGAGGACAAAACCGATCAGGTGGCCTTGCTGTTAATGCCGGGCCCCGGACTTAACCTGACAGGTCTGATTCCGGGACAACCCCGGTTTTTAAGCGGATATACCGATCATCGCGGCCGGGAACAGGCCAAACCGATCCGGGAAGAAGTGGCTGACGCCTGTCGTGAACTTAAAGGCACGGCTGTTGTTGCCGCCGTAGCCGGAAAGTTCTCCGTGCGTAATCCGCTGCAGGAACAAACGGTGGCCGGCTGGGTCAATGAGTACTTGCGGCCGGCGTATACCACCCTGAGTGCCCAGGCATCCGGCTCACTCAATTACCTTCGGCGGACTAATTCTGCGTATTATAATTCCGCCGTCTGGCGTATATTCAGTAATTTTGCCGCCGCCATCGAAGCGGCCTTAACTGAGCGCAGTATTACCGCGCCTGTATATATATTAAAGGCTGATGGCGGTACTATGCCGCTGGCCGCCGCCAGGCAGCAGCCGGTAGAGGCGATTTTTACCGGACCGGCGGCCAGTGTGCTGGGCATTATGGCTTTGGCCAACCCGGCGGAAGCAACTATTTCGCTGGATATTGGCGGCACAACCACTGATGTTGCGCTGTGGCAGGGCGGTGTTCCCCTGTTTGCCCCGGGTGGGGCGGCTGTGAATAATTATCCAACGGCGGTGCGGTCATTTTGGCTGCGTTCTGTGGGCATTGGCGGCGACAGTTACGTGCGGCGCGAAGCCGGCGTACTGGCTGTAGGGCCGATGCGCCGTGGCCCGGCCATGGCCAACGGCGGGCCTGAACCGGCAGTAACCGACGCGCTCCGGGTAGCCGGGCTGATTGAATACGGCGACCCGACCGCGGCCAGACAAGCCATGGCCAGGGTGGCTGCAGACAACCAGACGCCGGAAGATGCGGCCTATGAGACGCTGCAGCTGGCAGTCGACCGCATTGTCCAGGCCATTCAGGGTATGCTGGCGGCAGAAGCGGCCAGACCGGTATACAAAGTGGAAGACATCGTGTATGGTGAACCGTTCCAACCCGAACTGGTCATCGGTGTGGGGGGCGCGGCCCTGGGACTTGCGCCGCTGGTGGCCGAACGTCTGGAACTACCCTGGCAGGTACCGGCGGGACACATGGTGGCAAATGCCGTCGGCGCCGCCTCGGCCCGGCCGACCACGGAGATTACACTTAGGGCCGATACGGCGCAGGGTTTTTATACGGTACCGGAACTGGGACTAAAGCAAGAGTTTGATAAACGGCGCTTTACCCTGGAGGATGCCTGGCGCGCCGCCGACCTGCATCTTGCCGAACGGGCCGCGGCCGGAGGCATGGCGGAGGCCGCACGGTACAGTGAGCGCCTTTATGAAGAACAGTTTAATGTAATCCGCGGTTTTAATACCATAGGTAAAATTATTACTTGCAAACTGCAGCTAAAACCGGGTGTGCTGATGCCGGTATCTGTGCGGGAGGCGGGACAATGAGCAATACAACGTTAGGCCTGGTGTTTTTTCCGGCGTTTGACTGGGCGATATCGCCCACCCATCCGGAGCGGGAGGAGCGCCTCCTGTATACGCGGGACCAGATTGTCGAAGAGGGGCTGTTGGACTTGCCGGTTATCAGGGAATACCGGCCGCAGCTTGCCGATATTCGCGATGCCGAGAGGGTTCACATTGGCGTGCCGGATATTGCTTCGCTGATTACCGATGCGCATTTAGTCTCGGCTGGCGGCGCTATTACCGCCGCCAAGGCCGTCCTGCGCCGGGAGGTCAAGCGGGCTTTTGCGCTGGTGCGGCCGCCGGGCCATCATGCCATGCGGGTCGTACATGGCACGCGGGGGTTCTGCACCATCAACATCGAAGCGGTCATGGTCGAATATTTAAGGCGTTATCATGGGTTAAACCGGGTGGCTATTGTAGATACCGATGTGCATCATGGCGACGGCACCCAGGATATCTTTTATCACGACCCGGATACCTTATTTATTTCCTTTCATCAGGACGGACGCACGCTGTACCCGGGGACCGGCGCCATGAGTGAACTGGGGAGTCCGGGAGCATTATGCTCTACCGTCAATATTCCCCTGCCGCCCGGTACGACCGATACCGGTTTGCATTACGTGCTTGATAATTTGGTTTTGCCGGTTCTGGAAGATTTCCGGCCAGACATTATTATCAACTCAGCCGGGCAGGATAATCATTATAGCGATCCCCTGGCGAATATGGCGGTAACGGCTCAGGGCTACGCCCGGTTGGCCGCAAAGCTGCAGGCCGACATTGCCGTACTGGAAGGCGGTTATTCGATAGAGGATGCGTTGCCTTACGTCAATACCGGCATTATTCTCGCCATGGCCGGCCTGGATTACAGCCGGGTGGTTGAACCCGATATTGAACGCTGCCCCCGCCAGTCGGACGCAAATACCCGGTATATTGCCAACCTGGTTGCCAATTGGCGGGAAACCTGGGCCGCAAGGGATACCCTGCGGCGCGAGGCCGTGGCTAAGGCCGGGGAATTCTGGCAGCGGCGCCGGAATATCTATTATGATGACAGTGGCATTCAGGAGCAGCAGAGCGAGACGGTGCGGCTTTGCCCCGTGTGTCATGGGTATCAGACCATATCCACTCAGGCGCAAGGCTATCCGTTTGGTGTGCAGACCGCTTTTGCGGCTGTCATTTCCCGCAACAGCTGTCCGGCTTGCCGGCAACAAGCGTATGATAAAGTGCACAAAGCCAAAAAAGACGGTCAGCATACGTATTACTTTATTCAGGATAAGCAACAGGACATATTGGAACAGTTTTGAAAAATATCCATTCTTTTTAAGGAGGTCATTATGACCAGAGCAGACGGACGTGCAGCCGATGAACTAAGAAAAGTAAAGATTACCCGTAATTATTTAAAATATGCCGAAGGCTCGGTGCTGGTTGAATTTGGTGATACCAAGGTGATCTGTGCCGCTACCATTGAAGAGAAAGTGCCACCGTTTTTAAAAGGAACAGGCGAAGGCTGGGTTAGTGCCGAATACTCGCTGCTGCCGCGGTCAACCCAAAGCCGCAATGTGCGGGAAGCCGCCCGCGGCAAGCTGACTGGCCGTACCCATGAGATCCAGCGCTTAATTGGCCGGGCCCTGCGCAGTGTAATTGATCTTAAGGCCTTAGGCGAAAAAACCATCTGGCTGGACTGTGATGTTGTGCAGGCCGACGGCGGTACCCGGACCGCGGCGATAACCGGTTCGTTTGTTGCGCTCGTGGATGCCGTTAACAGTATCTGGGGCGATAATCCCAAACCTTTCCCGGTTAAAGATTTCCTGGCGGCCGTGAGTGTAGGAATTTTACCGGCGGGGGTTAATCTGGATTTATGCTATAGTGAAGACTCCAACGCCATTGTGGATATGAATCTGGTCATGACCGGCAGCGGACAGTTTGTTGAAGTGCAGGGAACCGGTGAAAAAGGAACTTTTACCCAGGCGCAGTTGAATGAGATGCTGGCTGTTGGCGGCCAGGGTATTAATATCTTACTGGATATTCAGAAGGAAACGCTGGGACAGCTGGCGTGGAAAGTAGGCCGGGAGGGATAAGGGGTGCAAAAGGCGATCACAGAGATTGTTGTGGCTACTAAAAATGCCGGCAAGATTGCTGAAATAAACCTGGCGTTGGCGGACTTGCCCTATCAGGTTATAGCGCTGGCTGATCTGGGCAATTATCCGGAGGCGCCTGAAAATGGGACGACTTTTCTGGAAAATGCCTGTGCCAAGGCCGAGTTTTACGCCCGGTTAACAGGCCGGCTTTGCCTGGCAGATGATTCCGGTCTGGAAGTGGACTATCTGAAAGGGGCGCCGGGCGTGTATTCGGCCAGGTATGCGGGTGAACATGCCGTTGATGAAGCGAATAATCAAAAGCTGCTCGATAACCTGACCGGCATACCGCAGGAAAAAAGAACAGCCAGATTCCGCTGTGTCCTGGCTCTGGCCAATCAGGAGAAAACACTGCTTACTGCCGACGGTACAATTGAAGGTATTATCCTGCCGGCACCGCGGGGCGACAATGGCTTTGGCTATGATCCGCTGTTTTTTGTGCCGGAGCTGGACCGTACGCTGGCGGAAATTTCGGCCGATGATAAAAATGCCATCAGCCACCGGGGCCGGGCGCTGCGGCAGCTGGGCAAGCAACTGGCGGCGCTGGCAAAATGAGAGTCGGCGTGGTCAGTGATACCCATGGCGATGTGCAGGCCCTTACACAGGTGATTGTTTCCGCCGGTGCGGTCGATCACTGGCTTCATGCCGGCGATTATTATCAGGACGGCCAGCGGCTGGCGGAACTGACCGGCCTGCCGGTGTCGATTGTGGCCGGTAACTGTGACCGGACAGTTACCGTGCCTGCAGATGAGTATGTGGAGCTGGCCGGTAAGACGATCTGGCTGACACACGGCCACCGTCATAATGTAAAATACGGTATGGAGGAGCTGGCATGGTGGGGCAGGCAATATGGCGCTCACGTTGTTGTGTTTGGCCACACGCATATTCCCTATAACAGCCGGCATGGCGACATTTTAGTGTTTAACCCGGGCAGTCCCCGTGCGCCGCGGGGCGGAGCGGGTCCAACCTATGGCATCTTACTTATTCATGCAGACGGTACTATCGAAGGACAAATTATTGATTTGTAGCCTCGCCCATTGCGGCGAGGTTCTTTTTTTCTCACTTACGTGAACTTTAATGCATATATTAGTATGTCGGGGTAGATAACAGCTAAAGGAGGTGAAAATGTGAATACACCTGATGGGGATAACGCTTCTCTGGTTGGAGCGGATGTCGGTATTCGGGCTTTGTCCACAATTGTTGACGGAATAATCCTGGCGATTGTCGGTGGAATCATAATGGCTGCACTGGGGTCTAATTTTAATCATGGCCATCTTAGCGGTCTGCAGTATTTTTGGTCACTGGTATTGGGTTTTGCTTATTTCACATACTTCGAAGGCAAACAGGGCGCCACCCCGGGCAAGCTGCTCTGCGGCCTCAAAGTAGTAAAAACCGACGGCGCTGCTTGTGATGTTACGGCGGCCGCCGTACGAACCGTTGCCCGTATTATTGACGGTTTGTTCGCCTATTTGATCGCTGCTGTGCTGGTGTGGCTATCCGGACGCAATCAGCGGCTGGGGGATAAATTGGCCGGCACTTTGGTGATTCGGATAAGGTAATTTTACAAGAAATAACCTACAGCAGGCCTGTGCTTGCTGTAGGTTATTTATATTTTGGAGATGATTGGAAATGCTATATTTATCTGACCATTAAACGGCTAATCAGCCTTGCTGGAGATTCAACAACTATGATGAATAGTACCGATACCTCCTTTACCAAAATACTTAAATCAATTAAGCGGCTGATTGTCTATCAACCGCCTGAAATGTCTAATCGTTTCGTATTGACGGAACAAGAACAAAAGCATGCGCCTGAGCCTGCGGACATCATCGCACAATCCTTAGCGGAGCTTATGAGGCTCATTCGTTACGCCCGGCGCTTGGCGGCCGCCATGGAAGAGGCCAGCCGGGTGCTTGTCAGTGCTCAGGGGGACGAATGCGCCAACTCCCTAAAACAACTTTGCCGTTCACTTGATAAGCAACTGACAGAAATAAACCCGCTGCTGCTTGCCTATGATGAGGCCGAACCGGATGCTGCCAAGCAGGCGGTTAGCGCCAGTCTGGCCGAAAACGAAAAAATAATCGGGAAGATCTACCGGCTGCCGTATAATGCCGATCTTGTCATTCGCAAGTTTGACATAGCCGGTAACCCGGTCGTGCCGGCCATGCTTATTTATGTGGAGGGACTGTGCGATAAAAAGCTGGTAAACGATCTGATTCTTAAGCCGCTCATGTTTTATTGCCGTTCCGGCGCGGAATTGTCCGGCCGGGATGTACTCGGCGATTTGGTTAAACAATATTTGCCTTACAGCAAAACTCAGGTGGCCAGTGCTTTTACCGATGTGCAAAATTCAGTAAATACCGGCGAAGCTGTCCTGTTTCTCGAGGGAGAAGCGGCAGCCATTCTGGTTGATGCCAAGGGCTGGGAGCATCGAAGTGTAGACCGGCCGGTATTCGAACAAACCGTGCGCGGTTCGCAAACCGGATTTGGCGAAGTACTGGGAGTCAACACCGCCCTGGTCCGGTCATTGTTCAACAGCAGCGATCTGGTTACGGAAAAACTCTCGCTGGGGATAAGAAGCAAGACTGCATGCGTGGTCATGTATCTGGAGGCGGTTGCCAATCCGGATTTGGTGGCTGAGGTTAAGCGGCGGATCAGCGGCGTGGAGACGGATGCCATCAATGATGTTGGTATTCTGGAACAACTGATTGCCGACCATCCCAATCTGCCTTTTCCCACGGCAATTAATACAGAGCGACCCGACCGGGTGGCAGCCGGTTTACATGAAGGACGGGTGGCCATCCTGCTAGATAGTTGTCCATTTGCGTTGATTGTACCGGTATCTTTGTTTTCGCTGCTGCATTCACCGGACGACTTTAATTCATTAGACCCCTATAGCAGTGTAGTGCGGTTGTTCCGGTGGATTGGTGTGCTGTTTGCCCTATTCATTCCAGCCCTCTTTCTGGCTATCAGTACCTTTCACCAGGAGGCGATCCCCACCGAGATGCTATTGGCGATCACATCGGCTCGCTTGCAGGTGCCGTTTCCGACAGTTGTTGAGATGCTGCTGTTAGGCGTGGCATTCGAACTGATCCGGGAGGGGGGCTTACGCATTCCCGGTTATTTGGGGCCTACCATTGGCATTGTCGGCGGCATCATTCTCGGCCAGGCGGCAGTTTCGGCGAAAATTGTCAGCCCTATCATGGTCATTGTTGTTGCCGCCACCGGTGTGGCTTCTTATACTATCCCGGATTTCCGGCTGGGAGCGGCCTTGCGGTTAAGCAGTTTCGCATTTATGCTGCTGGCGGCGGTGATGGGGCTTGTCGGTATTGCTACCGGCATTTTAATTATACTGGCGATATTATGTAATATGAAATCTTTTGGCATGCCGTATATTAGTCCGATAGCCCCCAAAGCAATCGCCGGCCTTGATGTTATCACCCGGGGGCCGGTCTACCGGCAGGAACTGCGGCCCGATGCCCTGAATCCCCAAGTGCGCCGGCGGCAGCCGCATATCAGCCGGGTATGGAAAGTGCAAAAACCCACTGGAGGCGAATCAGAATGAGTTATCAAGGCGGGAAGATGGGGGTTGCCACAGGGATTGCGCTGGTGTTTGCCGTGACAATTCCCCGGATATTTTTAACTTCACTGGCGCGGGAACTGGTAGATGATGCCCAGATTGCCTGGCTTACTTCGGTTGTTACCGCGATAGCCTCGGTGATCATGCTGCAACTGCTCCTCTATGTGCTTAGTTGTACGGGCGGCGACTTGATTGACGGAACCAGACGGCTGCTGGGCAATGCCGCCGCCTGGGTAGTTGCGTTGATCTATATTGCTATCTTTTTTTTCAATACCGTCTTGCTCTTGCGGGAGTTTGCGGAGAATACCTTGCTTACCGCCCTGCCTTATGCCGAATTCTCCCTGGTGACAATTTGGTATGCACTCTGGGTTGCTGTGTTTATTTGCTATGGTATGGAGATCATAGGCCGTGTATCGTACATGGTGATGCCGTTTTTAGTCGGTTCGATGCTGCTGATCATTATTTTATTAATCCCGTTTTATAATGTGTATCACCTTGTTCCATGGGAAGGCAACGGGCTGAAGAACGTAATATTCCATGGTATTACTGCTGCCGGTATTAATATCGGCGCGGTGGTACTGGCGGTATTTGCCCGCGAATTTCAGAATTTGCGCACGGTTACGCAATCACTCTTTTATGGCGTGGGCGGCGCGCTGGTGATGAAAGTGTGCTATATTCAGACCTATCTTATGATTTTTGGCGTATATGTAGGCCAGGAAAAAGTACTGCCGTTTTTCGAAATGTCGCGACTGGTGTATATCAATCGATATCTGCAGCGTATTGAGGCCCTGCTCATTGCTTTATGGGTGATTGTCAGCATGCTGGCGATTGCGATCAGCCTGTATACCGTCGT